>DATMRM010000311.1:0-14736 GCA_035566155.1 Steroidobacteraceae bacterium
GCGCCCAATCGCGATCGCCAGCGATACGCCGATCGAGGACCAGAGAGAATAGCGACCGCCGACCCAGTCCCACATGGCGAAGCGGTAGTCGGGATGCACGCCGAATTCATCCATCGCCTTGGCGTTGACCGACACGGCGGCGAAGTGTTGTGGCAGGCCCTTGGCCCCAAGCCGCTGCAGAATCCAGTCGCGCGCCACCTTGGCGTTGGTCTGTGTTTCCAGCGTGGTAAAGGTCTTCGAGCAGATCATGAACAGCGTGCGCTCGGGATCGGCGCTGGCGATCAGATCGGCCAGCTGACAGCCATCGACATTCGATACGAATGCGACGCGCGGTGCGCCCGAGGTGAATTGCCGCAGCGCCTCGACCGCCATGGCGGGTCCCAAGTCAGAACCGCCGATGCCGATGTTCA
Source organism: Steroidobacteraceae bacterium (assembly GCA_035566155.1). Lineage (GTDB taxonomy): Bacteria > Pseudomonadota > Gammaproteobacteria > Steroidobacterales > Steroidobacteraceae > FEN-1191. The sequence goes on from DATMRM010000311.1 coordinate 411, forward strand.
CCACCAGATTGAAGCTCTGATCGGTGCTGGAACGCACGATCCCCTGCCGCACGTCTTCGGCAAAGCCGAGCATGCGATCGCGCTCATTGCGCACCAGCGTGCTGACATCCTCGGAACCCACCATCAGCGCAGCGGTACTCGAGCGTCGCAGTGCGGTGTGCAGCACGGCGCGATTCTCGGTGCTGTTGATGGCATCGCCGCGGAACATCGCCTCGATACGCGAGCGCAATCCAAGCTGATCGGCGAGCGTCACCAGGCAGTTCACCACACTGGCGTCAACGCGCTGGCGGGAATAGTCGTACACCAGGCCCGCGGCCTCGGCCGAGCAATGCTGAAAGCGCTGCGCGTCGCGCGCAAACAGCTCGCGCGTCGGGGCGGAAGCGAATGTCGGCGCCAGGGATTCGAGTTCGTGCCAGGCGGCGCAATCGGTGCCGGAGCGCAGGGGATTGGCCATTTCGCGGTACTCCACGGACCTGATGGGTCCGGCGATTCTATCGGTGCGCGCCCGAATCAGGTAGCTGCGGACAACGGATTCGGCGGCGCCAGGGCGAGCCAGATGCATTTGCCGCCACTGGCCTTTTGCAGCAGCCGGGTCAGTTCGCCGTGCGCGGCGCACTCCTGCGCACTCGCCCGGATCACACGCAGCGGCTCGGCGGGACGCACACTGATGGCGCTGAGCGCCGCGTGCGCACCCAACCCGGCCTCCGGACCTGACTCATCGAGCGCCAGCAGATTCTGACCGCTGGTCATCGCCAGATAGACGTCGGCCAGAATGCGCGCATCGAGCAGCGCACCGTGCAACTCGCGGTGCGAATTGTCGATCTCGTAGCGCCTGCACAACGCATCCAGATTGTTGCGCTGGCCGGGATGGCGCGCTCGCGCCAGCGTCAGCGTATCCAGTACCCGGCACACCGATCGCAGCGAGGCCGGCAGCGTCGCGCTGCCCAGCCGCGATAACTCCATGTCGAGGAATTCCACATCGAACTCGGCGTTGTGAATGATCAATTCGCTATCGGCGACAAAGGCCAGCAGCTCATCGGCGATCGCGGCGAAGCGTGGCGCGCTTTCGAGCCGCTCGCGGGTGATGCCGTGCACGCCGACCGCGCCGTAATCGATCTCGCGATCCGGATTCAGGTAGCGGTGAAAGATTCTGCCGGTGGCGCGCCGGTTGATGAGTTCGACGCAGCCGACCTCGATGATGCGATGGCCGAGTTTGGACTCGAGACCCGTCGTTTCCGTGTCGAGTACGACCTGTCGCATGAGATCTCGTGTCAGCTGGGCTGGCGCGAGTCTACCGCAAGCAACGCATCGATCGCGGCATTTGCGAGCGCATCGCAACGCTCGTTGCCGGGAATGCCGGAGTGTCCCGGCACCCAATGCCACTCGATGCGGTGCTTGGCCACTTCGCCGTCGAGCACCTGCCACAGATCCTGATTCTTGACCGGCTTCTTGTCTGCGGTTTTCCAGCCGCGCGCTTTCCACTGCGGCAGCCACTCCAGCACGCCGCGGCGCACGTATTGTGAATCGGTGTACAGGCGCACCTCGACCGCACGCTTGAGCGCCTGCAGTGCGCTGATCACCGCCTGCAGCTCCATTCGATTGTTGGTGGTCAGGGTCTCGGCGCCGCTGATCTCCTTCTCTCGCCCGCCGGCGGAAAGCACTGCGGCCCAGCCGCCGACGCCCGGATTGCCGCGGCAGGCGCCGTCGGTATAGATCTCCACGACCTGACTCATCGGCTCGGCTCTGCCAGGCCCCCGAAGACGCGCACTCGCTCGCGCAGCCGCGGGCGAATGGGCGTCATCGTATAAACGCGCTTGCGTGCCTTGATCAGATAGGCCGCGGCCGGCCAGGGATACAGCCAGCCGCGCCGCAGGATCCCCGGGATGGCCGCCTCGACGCTGCCTCGAAGCGGGCGCGGCGTGCGAAACAGGTAGGGATGCACGCTCAGGATTTCGTAGCTCAGCAGCCCCAGCCAGTCCCGCACACGCGAGGCCGACAGCGTACGACGAAGTCCGGGCGGAAAACCCAACTGCGAGGCGGCCGCCCGCAGCCCCCAGAAACCCATTGGCCGAAAGCCGAGCACGATCAGCTGCCCCTCGGCTCCGAGCACTCGGTCCGCCTCGCGCAGCACGGCGTAGGGATCGGCCGCCAGCTCCAGCGTGTGCGGGAGCAGCACCGCGTCGACCGTGGCATTGCTGATCGGCAGGTGAGCCAGGCTGGCCACGATGTCACCACGGGCCGTCCCCTGAGAGACATCGGCCACGACGCTCTGACGCCGGATGCGGGCCGGAGCGAGCAGCTCCCGTCCGACACCCCAGGCCCCCACCTGCAACAGCTCCAGGCCGAACACATCATCAAAGGTGGTGGACAGCAACTGCGCCTCGGCCTGGATCAACGCCCGGCCGAGGCTTTCGGTCTGCCATTGCTGCAATACGGGTAGCGGATCAGCCATGTCCCACTATGCTCAAGATGTGACCGGTTAGTCTAGAAACACTAGCAATTTTGTGAACTTACCTGATACATTCGGCTCGCCTGCCCGTAGACTTCTGGGCATTACCGTAACAGATCCACAAAAACCCGCTGCGGGGTGCAGAAGTTGAGATTACAGCCGATCTGGAAGGCGTCCATCGCGGCGCTGGTTTTAGCTTTGTCCGCGTGCGCCCACCAACCGCCGCGCGCACCGCAATCCACCGCCCAGCTCGACATCCCTTTCCAGCCCGCCAGCGCAGCGCCGGCAACGGACCTGCAACCCCCGGCAGCAGCCCCCAGCGCTCAGGTCGAGCAGGCCGATTCCGCCCCCGCGCTTGAGGCCAGCGTCTCGCAGAGCGTCAGCGAAGTGCCAGCCGCCGCCGGCCCGGTCGATTCGGAAGGCCTGCCAGGCCCACCGCCCGACAGTGTCGTCGTGGCGCGCGAGCCGGATCTGTTTGCCCGACTGCGCAGTGGCTTCCAGCTCAGCGACGTGCAGGAACCTGCCGTTTCGAGCCAGCTGAACTGGTTCGCCAACCATCCGGACTTCCTCGAGCGCACCTGGGGCCGTGCCTCGCTGTGGCTGTACTACATCGTCGGACAGATCGAACAGCGCAAGATGCCCGCGGAGCTGGCGCTGCTGCCGGTGATCGAAAGCGCATTCGAGCCCTACGCCTATTCGCGTGCCCGCGCTGCGGGTCTGTGGCAGTTCATTTCCGATACCGGCCATCGCTTCGGGCTCAAGCAGGACTATTGGTACGACGGCCGGCGCGATCCGATCGAGGCCACGCGCGCCGCGCTCGACTACCTGCAGGAACTGCACGATGAATTCAACGGCGACTGGCTGTTGGCGGTCGCGGCCTACAACTGCGGCGAGTTGGCGGTAGAGCGTGCCATCGAGCGCAACCAGCGCCTGGGCAAGCCGACCGATTTCTGGCACCTCAAACTGCCGACCGAGACGCGCGGCTATGTGCCGGAACTGCTCGCCATGCGGCGCCTGGTGTCGAACCCCGAGCGCTTTGGTCTGGAGTTCAGCCCGATCCCGAACGAGCCGTACTTCATCACGATCCAGACCGGCGGTCAGATCGACCTGAAGGTCGTGGCGCAAATGGCCGGTGTCACGGCCGATGACCTGTACGAGCTCAATCCAGCCTTTCATCGCTGGGCCACCGATCCGACCGGACCGTATCACCTGCTGGTACCGGCGGATTCGGCCGAGGGGCTGCAGCAGGCGGTGCTACAGCTCACGCCCGAGCAGCGCATGAGCGTCGAGCACTACACGGTTCGGCACGGCGACACGATCGCCTCAATCGCCACGCATTTCCGCACCCGGCCGGAAGTCATCCGCGAACTGAACGACCTGGACGCGAACGAGTTACCGGTGATCGATACCTCACTGCGGGTGCCCTCACCGGATATTCAGCTACCGGAAAAGGCCGCGCGTGCCGCGCTGCTGGCCGATGCGCCTCCGGGACGTTTGCGCCGGCATGGCGGCAAGCCCCGCATCCACGTCGTACGTCGTGGCGACACGCTCTATGCGCTGGCACAGCGGCTAGGAACCGATCCACAGACGCTGGCGCAGATCAACGGCCTGAATCCGGGTGATCGGCTGCGCGCCGGTCAGAAGCTGCGTATGAGTTCCAGCAACGCCCTTGTCGCCAGCGCGCCGTCCAGGACCTCGACCAAGACTGCCAGCAGCGGCAGCGCTGCGGACGGCGCGCGACGCATGACCTACGTGGTGCGCCGCGGCGACACGCTGTATAGCATCGCCCGTCTGCTGCAGGTGACGGTCAGCGATCTGGCTGATTGGAATGGCGTGTCGGGCAATCACAGCCTGAAGCCGGGCCAGATACTGATCGCCTTCGTCAAGTCGCGAACCTAAGCGTCAGAGACAACGACCATGGGGATTCTGTCGGGCAAACGCGCCCTGATCGTCGGGGTTGCGACCGAGCGTTCGATTGCGTGGGGCATTGCACAGGCGATGCATACGCACGGCGCCCAACTCGCGTTCACCTACGCCAACGATACGTTCAAGGAACGTGTCGAACCGCTGGCGGCTTCGATCGGCTCGCCGCTCGTGATGCCGCTGGACGTGCAGCTCGATGAGCAGATCGACTCCGCATTCGCGCTGCTGCAGCGCGAATGGCAGCAGATCGATATCCTCGTGCATGCGGTCGCGTTCGCACCGCGCGAAGCGCTCAGCGGTCGTTTCACCGCCAACACATCGCGTGAGGCGTTTCGCATCGCTCACGATGTGTCGAGTTACAGTTTCACCGCGCTGGCGCGCGGTGCCGCGCCGCTCATGCAGGGACGCGCCGGTGCGTTGCTGACGCTGTCATATCTGGGCGCGGAGCGCTCGATCCCAAACTATAATGTGATGGGTTTGGCCAAGGCGAGCCTGGAAGCCAATGTGCGCTTCCTCGCAGCGGACCTCGGGCCGCAGAACATTCGCGTCAATGCCATCTCCGCTGGCCCCATCAAGACGCTCGCGGCAGCGGGCATCGGCGGTTTCCGCAAGATGCTCGGACAGGTCGCGCAGATCGCGCCGATGCGTCGCAACGTGACACTGGAGGACGTCGGTAATGCCGCCACCTTCCTGTGTTCGGATATGGCGGCCGGCATTACCGGCGAGATCCTCTATGTCGACAACGGCTTCAGCAACGTTGGCATGAGCTTCGACAACGAAGGCTGAAGGCCTGCCTACCCTGATCGCTACTTGTCCTTGTTGTTCGGGCAGCTGTACTCGCTGTTCTTCGCCGCCTTCGGATATTCGCGCGTCCAGCCCGCCGGCAGCTCGAACTGATCGGCCGACACCGCTGCGGTGCTCACGGCGCTGGTCTCGATCGTGAACGCAATCACCTGAACGTAGCTGTCAGGCAGCGGCGGCGGTGCATTGGCAGCGATCGCACCCTGGCTGGGATCGTTGGCGCCGGCAGCGTTCTTCTTCGCGAACAGTCCACCGAGCAGTTTTCCGCCGGCGTTGGCTGCCAGACCGGACAGGCCTCCACCGCCCGCGCCCGCGCCATTGTCGGAATCGGATTGTTTCGACTTGGAGCAGTTGTCGCCACCCATGATGAGGCGGAAGGTGGTGCGCAGCGGATAGCCTTTGAGTGATGCCGCCTTCGCCTGCATATCCTTCAACGTGCCGCTGTACGCGGCCATGAACTGCTGCGCGATGCCCTTGATCTGCGGGCTATTCGCGTCCAGGCCCATCTTGGTCAGATAGGCCTTCTGGAAGGCTCGTTTGTCGGCGGTGCCCTCGAGTGGATCCTGGGTCATCCAGATATCGAAGCCGTACACCATCTCGCAGATATCGCCGGTCTTCTTGTCGGTGCAGGTCTGCGACATCTTGACGCTCGATTTGCGCGCGTCGTGCCCGGCGATCGTCGCGTGTTCATCGGTGGTTCGCATGTCCACCTTCGGGGGACTGAGATCGCAATTAGAGGTATCGCCCTTGCTCGGCGCGCCGCGCGGTGCTTGCTGCTGCTGGCATTGCTTCATCTTGTCCAGCGTCTCCTGCATTTTCTGCTGCGCCATCGCCCGCTCCTCCGGCGTCGGGAACGCGGTTTCCAGGTACGTCTTCTTATCCGGACGCAGCTGCCAGGTGAGATCCTTGTCCAGCCGGATGATCTCGCCGCTCTTCGCGTTGCCGCACAGCAGGCTCATGAAGCCTTCGCAATGAAACTCACTGTCGCGACGCTGCCGGTCGTCGGCCGTCATCTCGGTGGTCGTGCCATGCAGCTTCACGATGCCTGCGGCATCCAGCGCCATGCTCTCCTGCGTGGTGATGTCAGCCAACGCGGGACCGGTCGCCAGAACGAGCAGCACAGCCGTGGTGATTGTTTCCTTCATGGATCCCCCAAAAACTTCCTTTGATGAGCCGGTGAGTCTAGCGGATCAGTAGGCGATGGACGACAGTGATAGATGACGCGCGCTTCGGCAGCCCACCGGCTGCGCACCGCCGGGGCGCCGCACAGGCTACCGCAATGCTGATGGATACTCACCGCGCATCGAAGCCGTGGCGCGTCGGCCGCGGGGTTGCCCTTGCGGCGGCGGTCCTGCTCATTGCGCTGGTGTGGTTCATGGCGCTGTTCGACTGGAATCACCTGCGAGGAGCGATCTCGGGCCTGGCAAGCGCGCACCTGCACCGCCAGGTCCGGATGGATCATCTGTCCGTCCGGGTATGGCAGCGCAATCCTTCCGTCGCGATCGAGCATCTGAGCGTATCCAATCCGAGCTGGGCAGCGGGCAACATGGTCGAAGTCGGCCAGCTCACGTTCGCGATCGAGCCGTGGCCACTGCTGCGCGGACGACTGGTCCTGGCGCGACTGCAGATCGATCGCCCACAGGTCGTGTTGCTGCGCGATTCGGGCAATCGGGCCAACTGGGATTTCAGCGACGATCAGATGAAAAAGAAGCAGGCGGACAAGCCCGGGCCGCCGGCGCAGCTACCGGTGATTCACCGCTTTACGCTCAATGGTGGCACTCTCAAGGTGGACGACGCGATCCGTAAGCTGCGTTTCGACGGCACGCTCAGCGCGAATGAAGGCGCGACGCGCGCGCTGTCGCACGCCTTCGAGCTCAAGGGACAGGGCCAGCTCAATGGCAAGGCGTTCGAGCTGACCTTCGGCGGCAGCTCACTGTTCAATCTGCAGCTCGATGAGCCCTACGACTATGACGCCGAGATTCACGCCGGACCGCTGCAGGCCACGGCCCGCGGCGTGATCGACAAGCCGTTCGACCTGGGACACCTCAGCGCGAACCTCGATTTCAAAGGCGAGAACCTCGCAGCTCTCTACTATCTGACGGGACTGGCCCTGCCCTTCACCCCGCCGTTTCATCTGTCGGGGGAGCTGCGGCGCGACGGCATGATGTACCGGCTGCGGAAACTCCAGGGCACCGTCGGCGACAGCGACCTGCACGGCGAACTCAGTGTAGAGGCCGCGGGCACGCGCCCCAGACTGACGGCCGAGCTCATTTCGCATGCGCTGGATCTGGCGGACCTCGCCCCGTCTGTCGGGGCCGGCGTGCCGAATGACAACACCGACGCGAAGTCCGATACGCAAGCACCCAGGGCCCAGGCTGACGACAAGCTGTTGCCGACCTATCAGTTCGATTTCGACCGGCTGCGTTCGATGGACGCCTCGGTCGAACTGCGCGCGGATTCTGTTAAGACACAGAAGGTACCGATCACCGGTGTGAACCTGAAACTGAATCTCGAGCGCGGCGTGCTGACCCTGGATCCGGCCGACCTGACGCTGCCGCAAGGCAAGCTCGGCGGGGCCATTCGTATCAACGCGCAGAACGCCGTTGCCGACACCAGCATCGACCTGCGCTTGAGCAACGTGAACCTCTCCGAACTGAAGAGCGCCAAGATGAGCGAGGCGCCCCTGGACGGGGATCTGCTCAGCCGCGTGCTACTGGAAGGCAGCGGCAATTCCGTGCATGAGATCTTTGCCAGTTCGCACGGAGAAATCGTGGCAGTGATCCCGCACGGCGAAATGCGCCAGGCCTTCGCCGAACTCACCGGCATCAATGCGGCGCGGGCACTGGGACTGCTGTTGACCGGCAGCAGGAAGGAGGACGGCATCCGTTGCGGCATTGCCGCCTTTTCTGTGGACCACGGCAAGGCCACCGCCGAGCCGCTGGTGTTCGATACCGACACGGTCGCAGTCACCGGCAGCGGCGGATTTGATTTCAACACCGAGGATCTGGATCTGCGACTGAAGGGTCAGTCGAAGAAATTCGAGCCGCTGCACGTGCGCGCACCGATCACTGTCCGCGGCACGCTGGGGAAGCCGTCCATCGGACTGGACCCCAAGAGCCTGGCGGCCCAGGGCGGCGCCGCCGCCGCACTCGGGGTGCTCGCAACACCGCTCGCCGCGGTGGCGGCTTTCATCGATCCGGGGCTGGCGAAGAATCAGGACTGCTCCCGACTGCTCTCGAGCGCGCCCGAGAAAGCCGCCGAGCAGCCCGGAGCACCGCAACTCGCACCGAAATAGACTCGACAGCGCGCGCTACTCGAAGATTTTCGGATTGCGCTTGACGTTTGCCCGGCGCTGCAGTTCCGCCAGATACGCGTTCATCGAAGCGTCGCGATCGCGCCGCAGAAACTGGATCACGAGCTGCGTATCGTTCTGCGGATTGGTGCCGCCGGCGCCTGGCTTCACGGCGCTGACGGCCAGTACCGCCGCGCCGCCGTTGTCCAGCGCGACGGCGCGGTCCACCGGCTTGCCGTTCGGATGCGGCACCTGGAAGGCCTCCTGCCGAACCTGCATGGGAATCTGCGGATCATTGCGCCCGACATAGGCGGCCGGGGCTGAACTGATACCCAGGCCCCTGACGACCTGATCGAACGGCGTGCCGCCATCCAGCTGCTTGACCGCATTGTCGGCCGCGGACTTGGCCGCCGCCGTACTCTCGCTCTTCTTCACGGCGGCGATGATTTCATCGCGCACGCTCGCGATCGATTGCGCTGCCGGGGCGCGATGCTCCAGCACCCTGAAGATCACCAGATGATCGTCCGAGATCGCAACCGGACCGCCGATCTTGCCCCCGGCAAGCATGTCATCATTGAACACTGCCGCCAGCATCGCCGGACTGCCTCCGAGCGGCGCGCCGCCGGTTGTCCGTGTGAAGTCCTGAATCTCTCCGGTCGGCAGATCGAACTGTTTGGCGATCGCATCCAGATCGCCCGAGCCGCTCTCCACCCGCTGCTGCAGCTTTTCCTGCCGATCGCCGAACAGCTCGGCGGCCTGATCGCGCCGGTACTCGGTTTCCAGCTCCGCTCGCACTTCGTCCAAGCCTCGCACATGCGCCGGACGAATCTCATCCAGGCGGATGATGTGATAGCCGAACTGCGTCTTGACAGGATCGCTGATCTGTCCGGGCTGCATCGAGAACAGCGCGTCCGCAAACGGACCCACGAACGCCGTCTGATCGGCCCAGCCCAGATCCCCGCCCTGCGCCGCAGAGCCGGGGTCGGCGGAATTCTTCTTCGCCAGCTCTGCGAAATCCTTGCCGCTCTTCAGATCCGCTTCGATCTGATTGGCGCGTGCGAGCGCCGCCGCTTCCGCCTTGGCGTCCTTGGGATCCGCAATCGAGATCAGGATGTGGTGCGCGTGACGCTTTTCGGGCTCGGTATAACGGGCTTTGACCTTCTCGTAATAGGCCTGCAGATCTTCAGGCTTCACACTCACCTGCGGCGTCAGTGCGTCCAGCCGCAGCTCAGCGTATTGGAGTTTGACCGACTCCGGGGTCATGTAGTCGGCGGAGTGCGCGTCGTACCAGGCTTTGATTCTGGCATCGTCGATCTTGAGGCCGCTGACGAAATGATCCGCCGGCAACACCGCATAGCGCAGTTCGCGCTGCTCGTTCTCCAGCGCGTAGACGCGATCGAGTTCCGCAGGGGTCATGAACTCGGAATTCTCGATCGCGGAGTTCAGCTGCCCCACCGCCATCGACTGACTGCGCTCGTTGAGGAAGGCCCTGTCCGTCATACCGATCCGCGCGATGGCGATCGATGCCGCCCTCGGATCGTACTTGCCGTCCACCTGGAACGCCGGCTCGCTGTGCATGTACTCGGCGATCTCCTGCGGCGTCGCGCGGTAGCCGTCTTCTTCGGCGCGCTGGCGCAGCACGGTGTTGCGAATGAACTCGTCCACCAGCTTCTGCTGGAGCGTGCTCTTCATCTCATCGGTCATCTCTGAGCCGTTGAGCATCTGCTGGTACTGCGCCTGACGTTCCTGCCAGGCGCGGTTGATGGTCTGGTTGCTGATGCGCTCGCCATTGACCCGGAGCGCGTAATCGGGCGCGCCGAAGCTCATGTTGACAACGCCGTAGGCACCCCAGATGGCGAAGATCAGCGCCAGCGGGACAAGCACGAGTGTGGCCAGCCAACGCTGGCTCTTCAGTTTATCGCCAAGATTCTGCAGCATTTGAGTAGATGGCGGAGCGGACGGGACTCGAACCCGCGACCCCCGGCGTGACAGGCCGGTATTCTAACCAGCTGAACTACCGCTCCGTATTAGAACTGACATCGATGGAATAAATCCGCACTGGCTGGCTTGATGCCGAACTTCGAATTATAGCGGCCCCACTGACGCTCTGCCAATTGGCGTGCGACGCCCGTGTGCAGTTCCCCGGGGCTGGCTACTCTTCGAGCGCAGTCGTACGCGATCGCGAACGCACGAATTGGCGCCGTCCGCCGCAGAAGAATTTCAGAAAAGTCTGTGCCTCAGGGCTCACAAAATCCCCTCGCCCCAGCAGTGCCGCGGCGATCTCGCGCAGATTGCCCACCGGCACGTCGAGCGCGCGATAGGCACGTTTGAGTTCGGCCAGCGCCGCTGCTTTCAGTCCGCGACGACGCAGCCCGACCGCGTTCAGCCCGATCAGCGCACTGCGCTCGGTCGCCATGCAAAATGGCGGAACGTCCTGCGAGATGCGCGCGCCACCACCGATCATCGCGTTCTCCCCGATGCGGCAGAACTGGTGTACCACCGCCCCGCCGCCCAGAAATACCCGCTCATCCACGTGCACGTGCCCCGCCAGCAGCACCGCGTTGGCAATCACGACACGATCCCCAATGCGACAGTCGTGCGCCACGTGACAGCTTGCCATCAGGAAACAGTCGGCACCGATCTCGGTGCAGGTATCGGCCTGGGTGGCACGGCTGATCGTCACGTGCTCGCGGATGATGGTGCGCGCACCGATGCGCACGCCCGAGGACACCTCGCCCCGAAAGCTCAGGTCCTGAGGATCACCGCCGAGCAAGGCGAACGGGTGCACGACCACCGCCTCACCGAGCTCGCAGTGGCGACTGACGAAGGCGTAGGCCTGGACGATACAGCCGGTTCCGAGTCTCGCGCCGGGTTCGACAATGGCTGTGGGGTGAATGTGCCCTGACGGCATCACAGTATGGTAGAGCAATGGCCGCGATGAGTGTTGACAGAGGTATCTCAATATATATAGACTTAGTGGATGCGACGAATCAGACGACCGTCCGCTCACACGCTGTCGCTGCTGGAAGCCTTGAGCCAGCGTCCGCGCGCCTGGCAGTACGGCTACGAGCTTTCCCAGATCACGCAGCTCAAGTCAGGGACGCTGTATCCGATACTGATGCGCCTGTCCGATCGCGGATTTCTCGAGTCACGCTGGCAGCCGGCGCAGCAGCCCGGACGCCCGCCGCGTCATGTCTACCGGCTCACGAGCTCAGGTGCCGCCTTCGCGCGCGAGGCCTTCGCAAGACAGGAAGGCGAGGCGACGCGCGGTGAGTTCGCATGAGCGCGCAACACCCGTTGTCGCGGCAGGTTGCACGCGCACTGTTGGCGCATGCCGCCCGTGTGTCGCCCGCGGGGCGCCGCGGCTGGTTCGTGGCGATGGCGAGCGAACTGGATCACCTGCCGCACGGCGCATCCGTCCTGCAATGGGCCCTCGGATGCCTGCTGGTCGCCTATACGGAGCGCATCATGGACCGATCACTCACTCATCTTCCGCGCTGGTTGCTGGCCACCGAGATGGCCGTGTGCCTGGTGCCACTGACATGGCTGTTCGTCGCGGTGATCATGGTCACCGCACAGGGTCACATGACGCTGGTGTGGGGCCTGAAATACGCCTCCGCGGCGCTGGTGGGACCGCTGGGACTGGCGCTCGCAGCACGAATCCTGTTCGTCCGTTCAAGGGCGTTGGGCCGCGCCGCGGCCACGCTGCTGGCGCTGCTGGCCGCGTGGACCTTCATTGCCGAGCTCGGACAGTCACTCGACACCGGACTGCCCGTCTCGACCTGGTGGCGGGATTTCGTGCTGATTGCGGTGCTGCCAGCGGTGGCCGTGTCCCATCTGCTGTGGATCAATGCGGACCGGCGTGCGCGCGCACTACGAGCTCACTGATACACTGATAGCTCACTGATACACAGGGAATTGGTGGGTGCTGAGGGGCTCGAACCCCCGACATTCGCCGTGTAAAGGCGACGCTCTACCAGCTGAGCTAAGCACCCAGGCGCCTGAGGCCGATGCCGATGAAGCGTAGCGCCATCGCGCGCGCTACGCATCCGCCATTTCAATGACTAGTGGGCCTGAACCTGCTTGTTGTTGCGACGGCCGCGACGCGCCGGCTTTTCCGGAGCCGCCGCATCCTCACCGGGCGCCTCGGGACGCGGCGTCGGTTGACGCGTCAGCGCCACCTGCAGCACCTCGTCGATCCAGCGCACGGGTTTGATCTCCAGCTTGCCCTTGATGTTGTCCGGAATCTCGACCAGATCCTTCTGGTTTTCCTCCGGAATCAGCACCGTAGTGATGCCGCCGCGCTGAGCCGCCAGCAGCTTCTCTTTCAGGCCGCCGATCGGCAGCACTTCACCGCGCAGCGTGATTTCGCCGGTCATCGCCACATCCGAGCGCACCGGGATGCGCGTCAGGGCCGAGACCAGCGCCGTGCACATACCGATACCCGCGCTAGGACCGTCTTTCGGCGTCGCACCCTCGGGCATGTGAATGTGCACGTCGTTCTTCTGGTAGAAATCGACATCCAGGCCGAGCACCGCGGCGCGGCTGCGCACCACGGACATCGCCGCCTGGATCGACTCCTGCATGACCTCGCCCAGCTGGCCGGTGTGCAATAGCTTGCCCTTGCCCGGTACCACCGCGGCTTCGATCGTCAGCAGTTCGCCGCCGACCTCGGTCCAGGCAAGACCGGTCACCTGGCCGACGCGATTCATTTCTTCGGCCTTGCCGTAGCGGAAACGCTTCACGCCCAGGTACTTGTCCAGGTTGCGCGGCGTGACTGCGACCGAACCACTCTTCTTGTCGGCCTTGTCGAGCAGCAGCTGCTTCACCGCCTTGCGGCTGATCTTGGCGATCTCACGCTCCAGATTGCGAACGCCCGCCTCGCGCGTGTAGTGACGCACGATGTCCAGAATCGAGCCGTCCGAAATCTTCAGCTCGCCATCTCTCAGGCCGTTCTGCTTGGTCTGCTTCGGCACCAGGTAGCGCCGCGCGATATTGAGCTTCTCATCCTCGGTGTAGCCGGGCAGCCGGATGACTTCCATGCGATCCAGCAGCGGTGCCGGAATGTTCAGTGAGTTCGCGGTACAGACGAACATCGTTTCCGACAGATCGAAATCCACTTCCAGATAGTGATCGGCGAAAGTCGCGTTCTGCTCCGGATCAAGCACTTCCAGCAGCGCCGAGGATGGATCGCCACGGAAATCCATGGCCATCTTGTCCACTTCGTCGAGCAGGAACAGCGGATTGTGGACACCGGTCTTCGACAGATTCTGAATGATCTTGCCGGGCATCGAGCCGATATAGGTGCGCCGGTGGCCACGGATTTCCGCTTCATCGCGCACCCCGCCGAGCGACATGCGCACGAACTTGCGGTTGGTGGCGCGCGCCATGCTCTGACCGAGCGAGGTCTTGCCGACGCCGGGCGGGCCGACCAGACACAGGATCGGGCCCTTGATCTTCTCTACGCGCTGCAGCACCGCCAGATATTCGACGATGCGCTCCTTGACCTTGTCCAGGCCATAGTGATCCTCGTCCAGCACTTTCTGCGCGTTGACGATGTTCTTGAGCAGGCGCGTGCGTTTCTTCCACGGCGCCTTGATGAGCCAATCGACGTAGTTGCGCACCACGGTCGCCTCGGCCGACATCGGTGACATCATCTTGAGCTTGTTGATCTCGGCGGTGGCCTTCTCGCGTGCCTCCTTCGACATACCGGCCTTGACCACTTTCTGCTCGAGTTCGGCAATCTCGTTGGTGCCGTCCTCCATCTCCCCGAGCTCTTTCTGAATCGCCTTCATCTGCTCGTTGAGGTAGTACTCGCGCTGGCTCTTTTCCATCTGCGCCTTGACGCGGCCGCGGATGCG
>DATMRM010000312.1:0-6780 GCA_035566155.1 Steroidobacteraceae bacterium
TACGGCATGCTGATCTTCGTGATCATCGCGGTGTTCATTGCCGGGCTCATGGTGGGTCGTACGCCCGAGTACCTCGGCAAGAAGCTGCAGGCGTTCGAGATGAAAATGGCGTCGCTAGTCATTCTGATACCGCCGTTCTTCTCGCTGGTGGGTACTGCGATCGCAGTCTCGTTTGCCACCGGCCGCGACGCTGTGGGCAACAATCCCGGTCCGCATGCGTTCTCGGAAATCCTGTACGCGTTTTCATCCGCCTCCAACAACAACGGCAGTGCGTTCGCAGGCCTGTCGGCCAACAACCCCTTCTACAACTCGCTGCTTGGCATCGTCATGTGGACGTCGCGCTTCTGGGTGATCGTGCCGGTGCTGGCGATTGCCGGAAGCCTGGCGGCAAAGAAGCGCGTACCGGCGAGCGCCGGGACGCTGGCCACCCACAGCCCGCTGTTCGTGGTGCTATTGGCCGCCACCGTGGTGATCGTCGGCGCACTTGCCTTCTTTCCCGCGTTGGCGCTGGGACCCATCGTCGAGGAGTTGCAGTTTTGAGCTCCGCCGCGCGTAGCCGCCCGCTGTTCGACCCACCGCTGGTGAAGGGCGCGATCCGCGAATCCTTCATCAAACTGGCGCCGTGGTTTCAATGGCGAAACCCGGTGATGTTCGTCGTGCTGGTGGGTAGCGTACTGATCAGCGCACTATGGCTGGTGCAGCTGGGCGGGAGCTTGCGCAACGAGGGACACCCGAGTTTCGTGCTGGCGATCGCACTGTGGCTGTGGGCGACGCTACTGTTCGCCAACTTCGCGGAGAGTCTGGCCGAAGGCCGTGGCAAGGCGCAGGCCGCGGCGCTGCGCTTGGGAAGACGTGACGTGTCCGCGCGGCGCTACCCCAATGGACACATCGATCAGCCGTACGAGACGATCGCATCGCGTCAGCTGCGCCGCGGCGATATCGTGTTGCTCGAAGCAGGCGACACCATCCCGGGCGATGGCGAAGTCGTATGGGGAACTGCTTCAGTGGACGAGAGTGCGATCACCGGTGAATCCGCACCGGTCATCCGAGAAGCCGGTGGCGACCGCTCCGCAGTCACCGGTGGCACGCGGCTGTTGTCCGACACGCTGCGCGTGCGCATCACTGCCAATCCGGGCGAAGCCTTCCTCGATCGCATGATCGCGATGGTGGAGAACGCCAAGCGTCAGCGCACGCCCAACGAAATCGCACTGGCGATTCTGTTGGCTGGCCTGACGGTCATTTTCCTCAAGACGACCGCCACACTGCTGCCGTTCTCGCTCTACAGCGTCGGAGCGGCCGGGCACGGCACGCCGATTTCAATCACGGTGCTGGTGGCGCTGCTGGTGTGCCTGATTCCGACGACGATCGGCGGCCTGCTGTCGGCGATCGGCATCGCCGGCATGGACCGCATGATCCAGGCGAATGTCATCGCCACCTCGGGGCGTGCCGTGGAAGCCGCCGGCGACGTGGACGTGCTGCTGCTGGACAAGACCGGAACCATCACACTCGGCAACCGGCTCGCCTCGCGGCTGATCCCGGCGCCTGGTGTTACCCCGGAGGAGCTGGCGGATGCTGCACAGCTCTCCTCGCTCGCGGATGAAACGCCGGAGGGCCGATCGATCGTCGTGCTGGCCAAGCAGCAATATGGCATCCGCGGCCGGGACATCAATGCGCTCGGCGCGCGCTTCATCGCCTTCAGCGCGCAGACCCGTATGAGCGGGGTCGACATCGACGGCCGGCAGATCCGCAAAGGCGCCGCGGAGGCGATCGACCGCTGGGTCGCCGAGCATGGCGGCGCACTGCCGGTGGAAGTGACGCGCGCGGTCGAAAGCGTTGCGCGCCAAGGCGCCACACCGCTGGTCGTCGCCGACGGCGCCCATGCGCTCGGCGTCATCGAACTCAAGGACATCGTCAAGGGCGGCATCCGTGAGCGCTTCGCCGAGTTGCGGCGGATGGGGATTCGAACCGTGATGATCACGGGCGACAACAAGCTCACCGCCGCCACTATCGCCGCGGAGGCGGGCGTCGATGATTTTCTGGCCGAGGCTACGCCCGAGGCCAAGCTGCGGTTGATCCGCGAGCATCAGCAGCAAGGACGCCTGGTGGCGATGTGCGGCGATGGCACCAACGATGCGCCGGCGCTGGCACAGGCGGATGTCGCGGTGGCGATGAATACCGGCACGCAGGCAGCCAAGGAAGCCGGCAACATGATCGATCTGGACTCCAACCCCACCAAGCTGATCGAAGTGGTGGAGGTTGGCAAACAGATGCTCATCACCCGCGGTTCACTCACGACCTTCAGTATTGCGAACGACGTTGCGAAGTATTTCGCAATCATTCCTGCTGCCTTCGCCACCACTTACCCACGGCTCGATGCGCTGAACATCATGCGTCTGAGCCCCAACGGGGCCATTCTGTCGGCGGTGATCTTCAACGCGCTGATTATCATCGCGCTCGTGCCGCTGGCGCTGCGCGGCGTGCGCTACCGTCCCATTGGTGCGAACGTGTTGCTGCGGCGCAACCTCCTGATCTATGGGCTGGGCGGCATCCTCGTACCGTTCATCGGCATCAAGTTGATCGACCTGATCCTGCTTGCCCTGCACCTGGAGTAGGAACGCATCGTGGCCAAGATCCTGTTGCAATCCGTGTGCGTGCTGCTGCTGCTGAGCTTACTGACCGGCGTTGTCTATCCGCTCATCGTCACTGGCATCGCGCAGCTGTGCTGTGCGCGGCAGTCGGGCGGATCGCTGATCGTGCGACAGGGCCACGTGCTCGGCTCGAGCCTCATGGCCCAGCCCTTTACCGAGGACAAGTACTTCTGGCCACGGCCATCCGCCACGACTCCCGATCCCTATGACGGTCTGGCGTCGGGTGGTTCGAATCTGGGGCCGACCAACCCGGCGCAGATCGACGCGGTAAAGCAGAATCTGCAGGCTCTGCAGCAGTCCGATCCGTCCAATCGGCTACCCGTACCTGTAGATCTGGTGACCGCTTCGGGCAGCGGGCTGGATCCAGACATCAGTCCGGCCGGGGCCGACTACCAGGTCGCGCGCGTCGCCCGCGCCCGGGGACTGGATCCCTCCCGCGTGCGCCAGCTGGTGGCCGAACACACGGACTTGCGTCAGTGGGGTCTTTTGGGTGAGCCTCGGGTCAATGTTCTGGAGCTCAATCTCGCGCTCGACCGGCTGCGCTGACGCACTGACTATAAATCGATGAACGCAAGCCGGCCGGACCCGGACCTGCTGCTCACGCGTCTGCGTGAAGCCGAGGCACGTGCGCGCCGCGGTCGACTCACCATTTTCTTTGGCGCCAATGCGGGCGTTGGCAAGACCTACGCGATGCTGGAGGCGGCGCAGCGTCGCCGCGCAGAGGGCATCGATGTGGTTGCCGGCTACGTCGAACTGCATGGACGCGGCGAGACCGAACGGCTCCTGGCCGGCCTGGAACAGCTTCCACCGATGACTATTCGAGTGGGCGAAACCAGCCGGCGTGAATTTGATCTGGACGCGGCACTGGCGCGCAAACCCTGTTTGCTGCTGGTGGACGAGCTGGCACACACCAACATCAGCGGCGGTGATCCCCCTCCCCGGCATGAAAAACGCTGGCAGGACGTCGAAGAACTGCTCGACGCGGGCATCGATGTCTATACCACGGTGAACGTGCAACACCTCGAGTCCCTGAGCGACGTCGTGTGGCAGATCACGGGCGTACGACAGTTGGAGACGCTGCCCGATCGGCTGTTCGATGAAGCCGATGAGATCAAGCTCGTGGACGTCACGCCCGAGGATCTGCTGCAGCGGCTGCGCGAAGGACGCATCTATCGACCGCAGCAGGCGCAACAGGCACTGGAGAATTTTTTTCGCAAGGGCAATCTGATCGCGTTGCGCGAGCTGGCATTGCGCAAGACCGCGGATCGCGTGGACCAGGCGATGCGCGATTACCGCGACGAGAAAGCGGTACGCAACGCCTGGGCAGCGCGCGAGCGATTGCTGGTCGCAGTCGGTCCGGATGCACAGGCTGAAAGCCTGGTGCGCGCCGGCAAACGTACGGCCGACCGGCTCGATGCCGAGTGGCTAGTGGTGTACGTGGAAACGCCGGACCTATTGCGTCTGTCCGAACACGAGCGCAATCGCCGGATTTCGATCCTGCGGCTGGCCACCTCGCTCGGAGCCGAAGCGATTACGCTCGGCGGTGCCTCGGCCAGCGATGAAATACTCGCCTACGCTCGCACCCGCAATGTCTCGCGCATCCTGGTAGGGGCTCCGAATCGCCAGCGTTGGCAGCGCCTGTTTCGCTCCTCGGTGACCGAGCGGCTGCTGGAGCGCAGTCGCGACATCGACGTGCTGGTGATCGCGCGCAATCAAAGCCGCGGGCCAGCGCCGGTCGTCGAGGCAGCGCCCGACTCGATCGCACCTGCCGAGTCGGAGAGGCAGCGCTGGCCACGCTATCTGCTGGCCATCGCAGGCACTGTCGTCGCCACGCTGGTGTGCTGGACTTCCTATCGCTGGTACCCTGGGCTGGGACAGGCGAATCTGGTGATGATCTATCTGTTGAACTCCGCCGTCATCGCGGTCTACGGCGGACGGCGCGCCGCGATCCTGAGTTCGTTCCTGGGCGTACTCGCGTTTGACTTCGTATTCGTGCCGCCGCGCTTCAGCTTTGCCGTGACCGATGCGCAGTATGTGATCACGTTCGGCGTGATGCTCGCAGTCGCGCTGATCATCGGCAACCTGAATGCCAGCGTACGGCTGCAGGCGCGTGTCGCCGGGTATCGTGAGCGTCGCACCTCGTTGCTGTACGCGATGTCGCGCCAGTTGGCGATGGCGCGCGGACGCGACGAGATGGCGAACGTCGCCGTCCACCACGTGCACCAGGTATTCAGCAGTCGTGCGGTGATCCTGTTCCCGGATGAGCACGGCAAACTGCCGGCACCGCGACTGCCGCAGACACCGGAATCATTCAACGACGCGGATCTCGGAGTGGCGCAGTGGGTGTTCGATCACGCCAAACCGGCCGGACTCGGCACCGATACGCTCAGCGGTGCGGCCGGGCTGTATCTACCCCTGCTCGGCGGCGACCGTGTGTTCGGCGTACTGGGCGTGTTACCGGATAACCCACGGCGCGTCACGCTGCCCGAGCAATACCGGCTGCTGGAGACCTTTGCCGCGCAGATCGGTCAGGCAATGGAACGGGCAGACTTCGCGGCGCACGCCCAGGCGGCAGAAGTGCGAGCCGAAACCGAGGCGATCCGCAACGCACTGTTGGCCTCGATCTCGCACGATCTGCGCACACCGCTGGCAACGATTACCGGCGGGGCAGCGACCCTGGCCGGGAACCTGGAGGCGCTGAGCGAGTCGGATCGCAAAGCGCTGGCCACCTCAGTGAGCGAAGAAGCCACGCGCATGAGTGAGCGACTGACCACGCTGCTCGATCTTGTGCGTCTGGAGACCGGCGCCATTCAGCCCCGCTACGACGACTACGCGATCGAGGAACTGGTGGGTTCGGCGCTGCATCGACTGGATTCACGGCTGCGCCATCATCGCGTGCGCACCGAGCTGCCTGAGACGCTGCCCCTGGTGCATGTGGACGGCCGGCTGATCGAACAGGTGATCGAGAATCTGCTCGACAACGCCGTCAAGTACACGCCCGAAGGCACCGAGATACGCATCGCGGCGCAGGCTCAGACCCGCCAGGTGGAGGTGAGCGTGGCGGATGATGGTCCGGGACTGCCCGCGACCGACCCGGACGTCCTGTTTGAAAAGTTCCAGCGCGGCGCGCCGGAGGGCTCCGTCGGCGGCATCGGACTGGGGCTGGCGATCTGCCGCACGATTCTCGGGCTGCACAAGGGGCGCATCTGGGCCGAGAACCGCGTGCCGCACGGCGCCGTGTTCCGTTTCACCGTACCGATCGAGCCGCCGTGACCCACTCCAGCAGGGCCGTGCTCGTTGTCGAGGATGAGCCGCAGTTGCGACGCGTACTGCGAACGTTGCTGGAGCTGGAACAGTTTCGCGTGATCGAGTCCGAGAACGCCGAGCGTGGCGTGCTCGAGGCGCGCAGCCACAAACCCGATCTGCTGATTGTTGATCTGGGTCTGCCCGACCGCGATGGGATGAGTGTCATCCAGGATGTGCGCCGCTGGTCACGCGTACCGATCATCGTGCTGTCGGCGCGCACCGATGAGGCCGCGATCGTCGCCGCGCTGGATGCCGGCGCCGACGACTATGTCACCAAACCGTTTGGCGCTCGTGAGCTGATGGCACGACTGCAGGTGGCGCTTCGACATTCGGTGAGCGCGGGCGCCGTCGGCTCCATGCTGAACATCGGCGCGTGGCAGATTGACCTGAAAGCACGCACGGTGCGCGATGATGCTGGCAACGAATTGCACCTGACGCCCACCGAATACCGGCTGCTCGAAGTACTGGCCGAACACATCGGGCTGGTGGTCACTCATCGCGCCCTGCTGCAGCAAGTGTGGGGACCGGGCAGTACGCAGCAAACGCACTATCTGCGCGTGTTCATGAAACAGCTGCGGTCGAAGCTGGAACCGGACCCGGGGCGGCCGAACTGGCTGCTGACGGAAACCGGGGTCGGCTACCGGCTGATTCAGCGCGACTGACGTGAAGCGCGCGGCGGCGCCTCAGGCCGCGATCCCGTATTGCCGCAGTAGCGCCGCGACCTCCGGTTTGCGGCCGCGGAACTCAACGAAAGCGTCCAGTGCGTCGCGGCTGCCACCACGCGAGAGAATGCTGTCGAGAAAGCGCCGCGCGGTGGTCCGATCGA
>DATMRM010000313.1:0-5047 GCA_035566155.1 Steroidobacteraceae bacterium
CTGCGATCGCACCACCGATATTGAAGCCGATCTGCGCGCCAGCGGACTGCGAACGCGAGAACCCATCACCCTGCAGCAAAATCGGCAGCCAGTTGAGCAGCAGATACAGGGTCAGCAGTCCGAGGAAGAAACTGATCCACAGCAGCAGCGTCCCGATCGCACGGCCCTCGCGCAGCACGGCCAGCAGATTGCCGCGGGAGATCTGCGGACTGGGGGTGTGCGCGGCAGCGCGGAACGCGGCGGACTCCTGCAAGGTGAACGCCATGATCGGTGCCAGAATGAGCGGCAGCACGCCACCCACCACGAAGATCGCGCGCCAGCGGGTCGCGGCGAGCAACAGTGTCACCAGACTGATGAACGCGCCACCGAACGGATTGCCGCTGTAGGCCAGAGCGACGTTGGCGTGACGCCGGTCATGGCGACTGCTCTCCGACACCAGCGCAAGAATGTTGGGCAGCGCCCCTCCCAGACCGAGCCCGGTCAGCAGGCGCGCATAGGCCAGCGACTGAATGTCCCACGCCAGCGGCGTGAGCAATGAGAACAGGCCGAACAGCGCGATCGAGCACACCAGCACCCACTTGCGCCCGATGCGATCCGCGAGCCAGCCACCCAGCAGTGCACCGAAGAACAGACCAAACGTACTGGCACTGAAGAAATTCCCCAGCTGATCGTCTGTCGGGTGAAACTCGGCGCGGATACCGCCGGCCGCCACGCCCGCAGCCTGCAGATCGATTCCCTCGCACAACGCCGCCAGCACACAAAAAAGTATGGTGCGCCGCGCGGCGGCGCCGTCATCGGCCGGATTGAGCATGCAGATCCCCCTTCAGTCGATGGTCATCACGTGCGCGGCAGGCTCCCCGCCATAGAGTCGTTCCAACAGATCCTCCCAACGCGCCAGCATCAACCGCTGATTGATCGAGCCCTTCTCCGTAATCTCACCCCGATCCAGCGACGGCGCCTCAGGCACGATCATCGCGCGTCGCACGCGCGTGGCACCGCCGGTGTGCGCGCGCGCATGCATTGTCAGCCGGGCAGCGATCTTCGCCAGCAGACGTGCATCCCGCGCCAACTCCGGCGGCGAGAGCTCGCCCGCGGCGCCCAGCTCCTGCGAGCAGGCCGGCGCATCCGGCACGATGAGCACGGCCAGATAGTCGCGGTTGAGACCGGCGATCACGACATCGACGGCCAGCGGCGCCAAGGCCTGCAACAGCCCGGCGCGCAACGGACCCACGCTCACCCAGGTGCCTGAACTCAACTTGAAATCCTCGGCGATCCGGCCGTCAAACACCAGTCCGCGCGTCGGATCACCGGGATCGATCAGTCGCACCGCGTCCCCGAGACGATAGAAACCTTGCGAGTCGAACGCCGCGCGCGTCTGCTCGGGTGCGCGCCAGTAGCCGGGCGTGACACCGGGCGAGCGCACCCGCAGCTCGCGCTTGTCTCCCACCGGCGCGATCTTGACCACGCAGCCCGGCGCCGGCAGTCCGATCACGCCAGCGCGGTCGGTATCCGGAGTGGTAAAGGTCACTGACGGTGCGGTTTCGGTGGCCCCGAGTCCTGACAGAATCGGCAGGCGTTGGCCGCGCGCCGCCAGCGCCTGACGGTCGAGTGCATCCCACGTGTACTGGGTCAGCCCCGCGCCGGCAAAGAAACACGCGCGCAGCCGGCGATAGAAGCTCTCACGCAGCCGTGCATCGCGCTCCATGCGCTGCGCCAGCAGTTCGAAACCCTTGGGTACATTGAAGTAGACGCTCGGAGAGATCTCCGACAGGTTGCGCACCGTCGCCTCAAAATCAGCCGCCGTCGGCTTACCTTCATCGATGTAGAGCGTGCCGCCGTTGAACAGCACCGCGCCGACGTTGTGACTGCCGCCGAAGGTGTGATTCCACGGCAGCCAGTCCACCAGCACCGGCGGTTCATCGGCCAGAAACGGCAATGCCGAGCGCAGCATGATCTGGTTGCTGCAGAGCATGCGATGGGTCGTGATCACCGCTTTGGGGTGGCCGGTCGAACCGGAGGTCAGCAGGAATTTGGCGATCGTGTCGGCGCCGACGCGCTGGTGTGCCGCCTGCGCGAGAGGCGCCTCGTCCGAAGCAAAGCGCTGCCAGGGATGGAGTTTGCGCTCGCCGATTGCATCGCAGTCGCCCAACAGCGGCACACCGGGCGCCACCGCACTGAGAATCGCGCGCTCGAAGCGAGCGCTGTTGAAGGCCGCGACCAGCCCCGGGGTCAGCAGCTGCATCACGTAGCGCAGCTTGGTGAAATCCGGAGCAGCCTGAGAATAGGCGGGCGATATCGGACAATAGGGCACGCCGATATACAGGGCGGCGAGACTGAGCAGCAGATGCTCGATGCTGTTGCCCGAGAGGATCGCGAGCGGCCGGTCGGGCGAGAGATTCAATGCGATGAGGGCGTTGGCGAGCCGGCGCACCTGCTGCAGCGCCTGCGCGTAGCTGACGCGGCGCCAGGCCGCCTGATGATCGCGTTGCGCGACGAAAATACGTTCCGGAGCCAGGGCGGCCCAGCGTTCGAGTTCATCGGTGACGCGCAGCGGATACCCGGCGAGCGCCGTAGTCGGTGTCAGAAGGATCGAACCGTCAGTATCGGTGTGCACGCTGACGGCAAACGAGCCCGGGCGCCACGCCAGGCGATCAGGCGTCATCGCTACGCCCCGTTTGAGAGCTGCAGCGCGCGCACCGCGTTGCTCTTCAGTATCAGCTCGTGCACGTCGGGCTTGAAGCCGGCGTCCTTGAAATCCCTCATCCAGCGATCCGGAGCGATCAGCGGGAAGTCCGAGCCGAACAGCATCTTGTGCTTGAGCTGACTGTTGGCGTACTGCACCAGCTGCGGCGGAAAATATTTTGGCGACCAGCCCGACAGATCGATGTAGACGTTCGGCTTGTGCATGCACACCGACAACGCCTCGTCCTGCCATGGCCAGGAGGGATGCGCAATGATGATCGTCATGTCCGGAAAGTCGGCCGCGACATCATCCAGGTGAATCGGATTGGAGAACTTCAGGCGCAGGCCACCGCCGCCAGGCATCCCGGTGCCGATACCCGAGTGCCCGCTGTGAAACAGCGCCGGCAGTTTGTGCTCGGCGATCAACTCGTACAGCGGATAGGCCATCCGATCGTTCGGAAAGAATCCCTGCAGCGTGGGGTGAAACTTGAATCCGCGGATGACGCCGTCCTCGATCAGGCGTCGGGCCTCGCGCACCCCCATCTTGCCCTTGTGCGGATCAATGCTCGCGAAAGCGATCATCATGTCGGCGTTGTCGCGTGCGGCATCGGCGACCTCTTCGTTCGGAATGCGCCGGTTCCCGACCTGAAACTCGGAGTCCACGGTGAACATCACCAGCCCGATCTTGCGCTCACGATAGTAGGCAATCGTCTCGGCGATGGTCGGTCGCTTGCCGGCCTTGAAGTACTTGCCCGCCGCCTCCTCATAGGGCTTCCAGGCCTCGTCGGGCTCCTGCCGGCACGAGACCTCAGCGTGAGTGTGGACATCGATCGCAATCAGCTCATCGATTTTCATGACGCTCGCTCCCGTTCCCAGTCAGCGATGCTGCGACGCTGTTCCACCAGTTGCACCAGCAACGAGGCCGGCTGCCAGTGCATCGGGCCGCAGCGCTTGGCGTAATGCTGCATGCCCTGGAGCAGGGTCGGCAACCCGATCGTCTCCGCATAGAACATGGGCCCGCCGCGATAGCGCGGAAATCCGTAACCGGCGGCCCACACCACGTCGATGTCGCTGGCGCGCTGTGCCACACCCTCTTCCAGGATGCGAAACCCTTCGTTCAGCAGCGGGTAGAGACAGCGCTCCAGGATTTCCTGCTCCGTGTGCGAGTGCTGCGTCACGCCCAGCTTCTGCGCGCGCGCCCGCAGAATCTCAATCGCCTCCGGGTCATCATGGCGGGCGCGATCACCGGGGACATAGCGGTAGTAGCCCTTGCCGGTTTTCTGGCCCAGACGTCCGGCCTCGGACAGCGCGAAATCGGCCTGATAGTACGTCGGATCCGGCGGAAAGCGCTCCGCGTTCGCCGTGTGCACATTGACGCCAACATCCACACCCGCCATATCAAACACGGCCAGGATTCCCATCGCCATGCCCCAGCGCTCCAGGGCACTGTCGATCTGTCGTGGCGTCGCCCCCTCCAGCAGCATGCGCTCGGCCTCGCGCGCATAGCCTTCCATCATGCGGTTGCCGATGAACCCGTAGCACACGCGCGCCAGTACCGGCGTCTTGCGCAGCGCCCTGGACAACTCCATGACCGAGTGGATGGTGCGCGCCGAGGTCAGATCCGTGCGCACCACCTCCAGCAGCGGCATCACATTGGCCGGTGAAAAGAAATGCATGCCGATGACATCGCCCGGGCGCGAAGTCGCCCGCGCAATCTGCGTGACATCCAGCGTCGAGGTGTTGCTGGCCAGTATCGCGCCCGGTCTGGCGGCCTGATCGAGCGCCGCGAAGATCTTGCGCTTGAGATCCATGCTCTCAAACACCGCCTCGATCACGACGTCGGCCTGCGCAAGGTCGGCGTAGTCGAGCGAACCCTGGATGAGCCCCAGGCGCCGGGCCTTCTCGTCGGCGTCGATCCTGCCGCGCTTGACCATGGAGTCATAGTTGGCCGACACCACCGACAGGCCGCGCGCTAGCGCAACGCTGTCGGTATCGAGCAGCCTCACCGGTATGCCGGCATTGGCAAAGCACATCGCGATGCCACCCCCCATGGTGCCCGCGCCGATGATGCCCGCGCACTTCACCGCCAGCGGCGTGGATGGCGGCAACCCCTCGACGTGACGCGTCTGTCGCTCGGCAAAAAACAGATGCACCGCGCCGCGGCTTTCCGGTGTCGCCTTGGCAAGATTGACCAGGCGCTCTTCCTCGAGCAACCCGGCGACAAACGGCATGCCGGTTGCGGCGCGCACCGCCGCCACCGCCGTCAGACCCGCCTGGCGGTTGGGATAGTCGCGCTGCGCCCGCGCGCTCATGCGATCGAACACCTCATCCGAGGCGCTGGCCGGATCGACGCTGCGCTCGGCGG
>DATMRM010000314.1:0-10479 GCA_035566155.1 Steroidobacteraceae bacterium
ACCAGCTGGCGCAGCTCGCCACCGGGCACCGCACGACGCTGATCTTTGCCAACACCCGCCGCATGGTCGAGCGCGTGGCGCGCCACCTGAGCGAGCGCATCGGCGACGAGAATATCGCCGCGCATCACGGTAGCCTCGCCAAAGAGCAACGCCTGTCGGCGGAGCAACGCCTGAAGAGCGGTGACCTGCGGGTGCTGGTGGCCACCGCGTCGCTCGAACTCGGGATCGACATCGGAGAGGTCGAGCTGGTGTGCCAGCTCGGTACGCCGCGCTCGATTTCCACATTCCTGCAACGGGTGGGTCGCGCCAATCACGCGGTCGATGGTGTGCCCAAGGGTCGGCTGCTGCCGCTGAGCCGCGACGATCTGATCGAGTGCGTGGCGTTGCTGCAGGCGGTCCGCAGCGGTGAACTCGATGCGCTGCGCATCCCGCCGCAGCCGCTGGATGTGCTGGCACAACAGCTGGTAGCGGAGATCAGTGCGCGCGAGTACGGCGAGGACGAGCTGTATGAGCTGGTGCGACGCGCTGACCCGTATCGCGAGCTGTCGCGCCAGAACTTCGAGGCCGTCGTGCAAATGCTGTCCGAAGGCATCAGCACGCGTCGCGGCCGCCAGAGCGCCTATCTGCACCGCGACAGCGTCAACCGGCGACTGCGTGCCCGACGCGGTGCGCGCCTGACCGCCATCACCTGCGGTGGCGCGATTCCGGACAATGCGGACTATCAGGTCGTGCTCGAGCCGAGCGCCACTTTCATCGGCACGCTCAATGAGGACTTCGCGATCGAGAGTCACGCCGGCGACATCTTTCAGCTCGGCAACTGCTCGTATCGAATTCTGCGGGTCGAGGCCGGTCGCGTGCGGGTGGAGGACGCCAAGGGCCAACCGCCGAACCTGCCGTTCTGGTTGGGCGAAGCACCCGCCCGCAGCACTGAACTGTCCTGCGCGGTCTCGGCGCTGCGCGCCGAGGTCAATGCGGCGCTGCCGATTGTGGACGCCAGCCATATAGCGCGCGCGGTCGCACTCATCGCGCAGCGCCATCAACTACCGCAAGTCGCGGCGCGCCAGCTAGTCGAATACCTTGCGGCAGCCAAAGCGGTACTCGGCGATCTGCCCACGCGACACAGGGTTGTGTTCGAGCGATTTTTCGATGAGGCCGGCGATATGCACCTGGTGATTCATTCGCCCTACGGTGCGCGCCTGAATCGTGCATTCGGCCTGGCCCTGCGCAAGCGCTTTTGTCGCTCGTTCAATTTCGAATTACAGGCGGCAGCCACCGAGGACGCGATCGTACTGTCGCTCGGTGAGACGCACAGCTTTCCGCTGGAGGAGGTGGCTCACTATCTGCACAGCAATACGGTTGAGGCATTGCTGATCCAGGCCGTGCTCGATGCACCGTTGTTCACCACGCGCTGGCGCTGGAATGCAACCATTTCGCTGGCGGTGAAGCGTGCGCGTGCTGGCAAGAAGACACCGGCACCGCTACAGCGGATGGCGGCCGAGGATCTGATGGCGGTCGTGTTCCCCGATCAGCTGGCCTGCGCCGAAAATATGACGGGCGAGCGCGAGATCCCGAATCATCCGCTGGTGCAGCAGACGCTGTACGACAGCTTGCACGATGCGATGGATATTCACGGCCTGCGCACGCTGCTGCGAGCGATGGAGCGCGGTGAGGTCGTGACCGTGACGCGTGACCTGCCTGCCCCGTCCCCCTTGGCACAGGAGATCCTGACTGCGCGGCCGTATGCGTTCCTCGACGATGCACCGCTGGAAGAGCGTCGTACCAATGCCGTGGCGAACCGCGGCTGGCTCGATCCCGAAACGGCGACCCGGTTTGGACAGCTCGATCCGGCCGCGATTGACGCGGTGCGCTCTCAGTCCTGGCCCAGCTGCGAGAACGCGGATGAACTGCACGATGCGCTGATGCTGGTCGGTGTGATGGACAGCGCTCGCGCCGGGGCCGACGGCCTGCAACCGCTGTTCGCGCAGCTGCTGCAGCAGCGACGAGCCTGTGAATGGCAAGTCGATGCCCGGCGCTTCTGGATCGCAGTGGAGAATCTGCCCATGCTGCGCGCCGTCTATGCTCAAGGACGCGCCGTGCCCGAGCTGGCGGTGCCGGCCGTCTACGCCGCACGTCACTGGGACAGCGGCGAGGCGCTGCGCGAACTGCTGCGCGGTCGAATGCAGGCGGTCGGGCCGACGACCGCGATCGATCTGGCGGCATCGCTGACGCTGCCGGCTGCCGCGATCGATGCGGCGTTGTACGCGCTGGAGAGCGAAGGTTTTGCGATGCGCGGGCAGTTCTCGCCGCAAGCCGCAGCGTCGGAATGGTGCGAGCGGCGCCTGCTGGCGCGTATTCATCGCTACACCCTGCAGTCGCTGCGCGCGCAGATCGAACCGGTGTCAACCGCCGATTTCATGCGCTTCCTGCTCGACTGGCAGGGCCTCACGGTGCAGCCGCGACCGGAAGGGCCGGCCAGCCTGGAGCGCGCACTCGAGCAGCTTGAAGGATTTGAAATCGCGGCGGCCGCGTGGGAGGAAGAGGTCCTGCCCGCGCGCCTGCAGCAGTACGACCCGAGCTGGCTCGACACTCTGTGCCTGTCCGGACGTGTGTACTGGGCGCGAGTGAGCCGTGGTAGCGGTGGCGGCACAGGTCCGGTGCGCGCGACTCCGATCGCGTTGCTGACTCGCCAGCATCGCTCGCTCTGGGCGCAGGTGGCGAGCATCGAGCGCGACGATGCGCGGTTGTCAGCGTATGCACGCGCGATGGCGGACTATCTGCAATGCCATGGCGCCTCGTTCTTCGATGAGATGCTGCAAGGTACCGGGCTGTTGCAGGCGCACGCTGAGAGTGCGCTGGCGGAGCTGGTGGCGGCAGGTCTTGCGAGCGCCGACAGTTTTGGCGGTTTGCGAGCCTTACTGATGCCCCTGCAGCGCAAGCGACAGCTTGCCGCGCGCGGTCGGCGCCGGGTGCTGTCGGGCGTCGAGGAGGCCGGCCGCTGGAGTTTGCTGAAGCGCGGTTCGAGCGTTGCGCGCAGCAGCGATGCGCTGGAGGATGTCGAGTCGGTCGCCTGGCTGCTGCTGCATCGCTACGGGGTGGTGTTCCGGCGGCTGCTGACGCGGGAGTCCGAGTGGTTGCCGCCCTGGCATCAGTTGCTGCGTGCCTATCGGCGGCTCGAAGCGCAGGGACATGTTCGCGGGGGCCGTTTCGTTGGCGGCGTCAGCGGCGAGCAATACGCACTGCCGGATGCCGTGGGTGCACTGCGATCGGTTCGCAAACGCGCGCCGGAGGGTGAGTTGATCGCACTCAGCGCCGCCGATCCCCTCAATCTGGCGGGCATCGTGACACCCGGCGCGCGGCTCGCCGCGCTGGCGGGCAACCGACTGCTGCTGCGCGATGGCATCACCGTTGCCACCTTTGCCGCAGGAGAGGTGCAGTTTCATATAGAGTTGCCACCGCACGAGCAATGGCAGACACGTCACGCGTTGCTGCGAAAGGGTGCGCGTCCAGCGCGGTTGGCTCGCATGGGCTGAGACGTCAGCATTCGAAGGAGGTCGAGCATGCAAGCTGCATCGCCGCGGACGATGATCGTGGCGGGTCTTCTGATCGGCCTTTTGTCGGGACCGGCCCTCGCGCTGAGTCTGTCGGACATCACCAATCAGGAAGCCTCCGGCGGCATCAAAGGTGCGCTCAACAGCGGGATCGACACCGCGGTCGGCAAACTGGGGGTGCCGGGCGGATTTCTGAACAACTCCAAGGTGAAGATCCCGTTGCCGCCCGCGCTCGAACAGGTCGCCAGTGGCATGCGCATGCTGGGACAGGGCAAACGGGCCGATGAACTCGTCGCCAAGATGAACGAGGCTGCGGAGCAGGCCGTGCCGCTGGCGAAGCCGCTGCTCGTCAGCGCGGTCAAATCGATGAGTCTGGCTGACGCGAAGCAGATCCTGACCGGAGGCGATGATTCGGTAACGAAATTCTTTCGTGCCAAGACCTCGGCCCCGCTAGCTGTGAAATTTCTGCCGATCGTCAAACACAGCACCGACCGCGTCGGTCTGGCGCAGCAATACGATGAGTTCGCAGGGGAAGGCGCGAAACTCGGCCTGGTCAAAGGCGATGCGGGCAGCATTGAGAAATACGTGACTGACAAGGCGCTCGACGGGCTCTACCTGATGATCGGGGAAGAGGAGCGCGCCATTCGGCGCGATCCGGCGGCCGCCGGCAGTGCGCTGGTTGAAAAAGTATTCGCAGCCTTGCACTAGGGGTTCATCCTGTTCAGGCTGGAGCACGTCAGTAAACGATTCGGCACGATAGCGGCACTGGAAGACCTGAGCCTGCAGTTCGAGCGCGGCACCGTGAATGCGGTCATCGGTACCAGCGGCTCGGGCAAGTCCACTCTGCTGCGGCTGTTGCTCGGCCTGGAGTGGCCGGACAGCGGCTCGATCACCATCGACGGCGCGGCGATGTCGCGCGAAGGACGCCTGGCGCTGCGGCAGCGGATAGGCTACGTGATTCAGGAGGGCGGCTTGTTCCCGCATCTACGCGTGCGAGACAACCTTGCGCTGCTGCCGCGGCATCTGCGCTGGTCACGCGAGCATATCGATGCGCGCGCGCGCGAGCTGCTGGAGTTGATGCAGCTGCCGGCGGATGCGCTGGAGCGCTTTCCGGGAGAGCTTTCGGGCGGACAGCGGCAACGCGTGGCGGTGATGCGGGCGCTGATGATCGATCCTCCGGCGCTGCTGATGGATGAGCCACTCGGAGCACTCGATCCGCTGGTGCGGTTCGAACTGCAGCAGCGTCTGCGTGAGCTGTTCAAGGTACTCGCCAAGACGGTGATTGTAGTGACTCACGATCTGGCCGAGGCCGCGTATCTGGCACCGCGACTGATCATGATGCAGGCTGGAAGCGTGGTGCAGGATGGCAGCACCAGCGATTTCGTGCAGCGTCCAGCCAATGAGTTCGTGCGCGGTTTCGTGGCCGCATATCGATCCGGCGAGCGCGCACTCGACGCATGAGCAAGCGGGGGATAGGGCTCGCCTGCCTGGCGCTGAGCTGTGCGACCGCGCTCGCGGCATCGCCGCCCGAGGTGCGAATTGGCTCCAAGAATTTCACCGAGTCGGTCATCTTGAGCGAGATGCTGCGGCTGGATGCGCAGCGCCACGGGATGACGCTCGAGCACCGCCGTGCGATGGGCGGCAGTGCGATCCTTTGGCAGGCGCTGCGACAGGGAAGTATCGACGCCTATCCTGAGTACACCGGGACCCTCACACAGGAACTGCTGCGCGGTCTGCCGCCGTCGGCCAGCCACCAGCAGCTGTCGCAAGCGTTGCTGCCGTTGGGACTCGATTTGAGCGAATCCATAGGCTTCGAAGATCGCTACGCACTGGGCGTGCCCGAGGCGCTCGGCGAGCGTCTGCAGTTGCGATCGCTGTCAGATCTGCGTGCACACCCCGAACTGCGCTTGGCGTTGTCGAATGAGTTCATGAACCGCGCGGACGGCTGGCCTGGACTGCGCGCCGCTTATGCGTTGCAACCCGCCAGCGTCCGAGGAGTCGAGCACAGTCTCGCCTATCGGGCGCTGGCGAGTGATGCCGCCGATGTCATCGATCTCTACACCACGGATGCCGAGATACAGAGCTATCACATCCGGGTGCTCGAAGATGACCGGCACTACTTCCCCGGCTACCTGGCCGTCTGGCTTTATCGTCTGGACAGTGCGCGGCGCGCGCCGCGGTTGCTGAGGGCGATCGCGGATCTGACGTCGCGCATTTCCGACACGCAGATGCAGCAGCTGAACGCACGGGTACAGGTGCAGCGGCGCGATGAGACCTCGGTGGCTTCAGAGTTCCTGTCCTCGGGAGCGGCCAGCGGTGCTGCGAGTGCGGGTACCTGGCAGCGCATTCGCACGCGCACCGTCGAGCATCTGGAGCTGGTCAGTGTCTCGCTGGGACTGGCGATGCTGCTCGGGCTGCCGCTCGGCGTCGCCGCGGCCAAGCTGCCGCGCCTGGGGAAGCTGGTACTCGGCCTTGCGGTAGTGCTGCAAACGGTGCCATCGCTCGCGATGCTGGTGTTCATGATCCCGCTATTCGGGATCGGCGCCCGGCCTGCGATCGCGACACTGTTCCTCTACAGTCTGTTGCCGATCGTGCGCAATACGCTCACCGGCCTCACATCGATTCCGGCCCGTCTGCAGGAGTCCGCCGCATCGCTCGGTCTACCCTGGCAGGTGCGGCTGCTGCGCGTCGAGGCGCCGTTGGCCGCGCGCACCATCATTGCCGGGATCAGTACCGCGGCAGTCATCAACGTCGGGACCGCAACGCTGGGCGCACTGATCGGCGCGGGAGGCTATGGCGAGCCGATCCTCACAGGCATCCGGCTCAACGATCTGCCACTGATTCTGGAGGGTGCCATTCCCGCTGCAGCCCTGGCGCTGCTGGTGATGGCGGGGTTTCAGCTGCTCGAGCGCGCGCTGACCCCACGCGGCTTGCGCCTGTCATTCGACGGCTGAGACAAACCGCACCACAGGCACTCGCGCTCCCGCGGCCGGTCTGGCATTCGACGGCTCGATAGGGCTTAGTGTTCCCAGCGACCGACTTCGTGGTGCCAATGCGGACCACGCTGTATCCAATGGTCGGGTACCCAGTGATAGCCCTGTCGTCCCTGGATCCAATGGCCCTGAACCCACACATGGTTGTGTCCGCGCCAATCCCAGTAGCCGGGTGCCCAGACAAACCCTGAGCGGGGAGCGGGCACTTCCTCGACCTGCGGCGCAGGAGGCGCGACGTCGATATCGATCACCACTCCACTCATGCTCACGGCTGGCGCGAGCGAGGCGGTGACGATCAGCCACGATGCAAGCCATCGTTTGCGCGTAGTCATTCTGCAGTCTCCTTCTGACGCGTAGATCCTACCGATCCCTGACCGCTAAATGCTCCCAAGCTCTCTCGCGGGAGTCGACTCCAGAGGTCCCACAAGCCCCGTCCGGCGCTGTCCGGTTCAGTGTTCGCGGACACCTTGTCGAGCGAGGTCGAGCGAGCGATGTGCCATGAGCGATGTGCCATCGATACTAATAAAAACAATAGATTACCAGAAATAACGAGTTGGCACGGACTTTGGCGCACATCACTGATCCTGCCGTTGCCTGCCTGAAACGCGCCGCGGTAGCACTTCAGCTTCGGTTCAGGGGATGCGCTCCAGACTGCTACGCCAAGAGGACCTGAAAAATGACCACCCGAATCATCCTTCAGCTATTGCTCCTGCCGGTCGTGATGATCGGTGTGCCCCTGATGTTCGCAGTGGCCTGGCTGCACGAGCTCATCGACGATCGCAGACGCAGTCTGGCCGCCTAGCCACGAATTTCGACGAGGTCGGATCGGTCCGCCTATCATGGCGGTGTGACGCAGGCACACACCAGCACTCACATTCGACGCATCGCGCATCTGGATATGGATGCGTTCTACGCCTCGGTCGAGCTACTGCGCTATCCGCATCTACGCGGACTTCCGCTCGTGATCGGCGGTGGTCGGGCGGGCGAGCCGCGAGAACTGCGCCACTATGTCGGTCGTGGAGTGGTCACCACCGCAACCTATGCGGCCCGCGAGTTCGGCGTGCATTCCGCCATGGGGCTCATGAAAGCGGCGCAGCTGTGTCCGCAGGCGCTGTTGCTGCCAGCGGACTTTGAGGAATACCGCAAATTCTCACGGCTGTTCAAAACGGTGATCGCCGAGTTCACGCCATTCATCGAGGATCGGGGCATCGATGAGGTCTATATTGATCTGACCGAGGTCGAAGGCGCCCAGGAACAGGGTGGCAGGACACTCGCACTGCGACTGCAGCAGGCGATCCATGAACGCACGGGGCTTACCTGTTCGATCGGTGTCGCGCCCAACAAGCTGCTGGCCAAGATGGCGAGCGAGTTCAACAAGCCGAACGGCATCTCGATCGTCTACGAGTCGGAACTCGCGGACAAGGTCTGGCCGTTACCCTGCCGCAAGATCCATGGTATCGGGCCACGGATGAGCGAGCGACTCGAGCAGCTGGGCATCCGCACGGTCGGCGAGCTGGCGCGTTGCGAGCGCGAATGGCTGGTCGAACACTTCGGACCCAACTCCGGCACGTGGATGCACGCGGCCGCGTGGGGTTGGGATGATCGTCCGGTGGTCACACACTGCGAGCCGGTGTCGATGAGCCGCGAGACCACCTTCGAACGCGATCTGCACGCGGTCAAAGATCGATCGGAGCTGAGCGAACTGTTCACCTCACTGTGCGAGCACGTGGCGCAGGACCTGCAGCGTCACGGCTACGTCGGCAAGACCATCGGCATCAAGCTGCGATTCGACAACTTCCAGCGCATCACGCGCGATCAGACCATCGTCGACTACACCAACGATGCGGCTACGATTCGCCGTACCGCCGGCCTGTGTCTGAAGCGCGCGCCGCTGGAAAGGCGCCTGCGATTGCTGGGGGTCAAGGTCGCAAGCCTGCGACGCAGCGACGGGCGCTGCGCCGGGAAAGTGGAGACACAGGGCGACCTGTCGCTGTTCTAGTAGCCCGCCTCAGCGAGGCGTGCCGAATTCCTGAACCCAGTAGATGCGGGGTAGTCCGTGGGTGCTGGCCGAAAACCCGATTCCGGAGTCGGTGAAGCGCGCGTCCATCAGATTCTCGCAGTGCTCCGGGCTTGCGAGCCAACCCGCGACCGCTTCGGCTGCGGTGGTCGGGCCGGACGCGATGTTCTCGCCGATCAGGCGGTAGCCGTACCCTTCGGCCGCGACGCGCTGTGCCGGATTGCTGCCGTCGTGTCCTTCGTGCGCGAAATAGTTGTGCTCCAGCATGTCGCGCGCGTGCGCTTCGGCCGCAGCGCGCAGCAACAGGTTCGGTTGTAGCGCTGGCGCGGCCGCAAACAGTTTGCTACCGCAACGGCGTGCTTTGGCGCGTGCCTGGTTGATCCGCTGCAGCAGTTCGGTGCCGACCGGGCCGGCGCTCGTGGCCGGCGGTGGCGTGAACGGGACGGCGAAGATCATCCAGGTATCGTGTCCACGCTGGGCAATGCCGACGTCGCCGAAATCGGGATTGAGCAGTGTGTCGCACAGCTGATTCGATAGTACCTGCTGCAGCGCGGAGGCGTCGCCGCTGATATGAATCGAGGTCGATTCCTGCTCGCGGTAGCCGGAGCGCGCGACCGCGGTTTTCAGCGGCGCGCCCTGAGCGACCGACAGCGCCGCTTCATTGAGTCCGCCGATGTAGCGCAGCGGCGTACGAATGCCGGCGTGACCGCGACAGCCTTGCGTGCGCACGCTGCGCGCGAGATCCAATGGAGTAGTCGCTCCGGCCGCAGGCGAGGTACCCATTGCCAGCATCGACAGCACCAGAATGATCGGCAGGAAGCGGTGTCCCACGCAACTAGAACCGGTCAGGGAGCGATCAGTTCTTCGCGCTCGGCGTCGGGATGGGCGGCGTCGTGCAGCTCGGTATTGAAGGAAACCAGCAGCAGCGGTCGTGTGCCCGTGTTCTTGAAAGCATGCGCTGTACCCGGCGGAAACAGGAAGCGCCACGCCTCACCGGCCGGGACATTCATTTCCTCGACTTCATCGCCATTGCGATAGCGCACCAGCGCCGGGCCGAGTACGGATGTCACCTCGGTTCCACGAAGGTGTCGATGATTGCCACGAACTCCCCCCGGCTCGGTGATCACCGTGTGCACGTTCTGCCAGCCACTCAGCAGCGTGGGTTCCAGGGGCTCAAACACGCTGCCGCGCTCGTCGGCATGTACCTTGAGCTTGCGAATCTTGATTCGGGGGACGGCAAGGGTCATTTGGCTCTCATCATAGGACGGTGCGTTCCTCTGCGGTGTGCATCAGATCACATACGGTATCAGCGCGGCGGTGTGCTCGCAGTAGCGACGATATTCGTCGCCGAAGGTCTGGCGCATCAGCGCCTCCTCCAGTTGCAACTTGCGCCAGAAGGATATGACCATCATTACGGTGGCCAGCAGGCCACGCCACTCGCCGAGCGCGAGCGCGGTGCCGAGAATCGCCAGCAACAGGCCGGTATAGATCGGGTGACGCACGAGCTGGTAAGGGCCGGTGCGGATCAGCTCATGATTCTCTTTGAGCGTTACCCGGCCGCTCCAGTTCGAGCCGAGATGTACCCGGGCCCAGACGGCGAACAGCAGCCCGCTCACGACCATCAACGTGGCGAAGTCTTGCAGCAGCGTCATCACGGGTACGAACCGGGCGAACAGAAACTCGGTGTCCGGACCTGGCGGTGCCGCCAGCAGTCCAAAGGCGAGCACCATCGGCAGGAAGTGGGCGGCGCGGGAGTGGAGCGGTTCGCGGCGTAGCGTGCGTTTGACATTGGCGGCCGAGACTATCCAGTAGAGTACCCAAACGGCCCATGAGGTCCCTATCACGCCTTGGTAAAAACTACTCACGGCCGGGCCAGTGTAATAAATCCGACGTCTCTACGTGTTTGAATCCGATAGTCGCG
>DATMRM010000315.1:0-7110 GCA_035566155.1 Steroidobacteraceae bacterium
TCTTTGTAGCTATGCGCTTCGTCAGTGCTCACTGTGGTGCCCGGAGCCACGTTCTGAAGTACAAGCGGCACCAGCGTGTCTTTCTTCGTGTCAGGCACTACCTGAGCCTTCAGCGCGCCGCCGCGCTCGACCATGCCGACTACCGCTGTTTTGTTATCCAAGCGGCTTTCACCTAGGTATTTCATACGACGATGGCCGCCAACGTAGGCTTCATCGATCTCGGTATGGCCGCCAAGCTGCTCCGGGGTATTCGCCTTGTCCCTAGCAGCCATGAGTTGCCGCAGCTGGTGCCCGATACGCCATGCGCACTTGTAGGTGACTCCAAGCTGGCGCTCTAGCTCTTTGGCCGCGACACCATTGCGGGTAGCGGTCATCAGGTACATGGCGTGGAACCATTTCGTCAGAGTCGTGCTGGAATGCTCAAAGACGGTCCCGGCACACGGATAGATATGGCAGCCCTCCTTGCAGGCGAACGCGCGACGGCCCTTGCGAGTGCCATCGGCGAGAACGTCATAAATGCGCGTGAGAGGGCCGACCACGCCGCAATTCGGGCAGGCGTCAATCGTCGGATAGCGCCTCTTGAGGATCGCTAGCAGGCAGGCGTCATCGTCCGGGTACAATTCCTTGAATTGGGCGAACGTGAATTTTGCTTTGGCCATGGCGAGATCTCCCTATGGCCAGAAGGTTACTCCACTATCTACTTGCTGTCAAGGGATAAAGGCCCGATCATAGGGGCGGCGGAGAAACAATATGTGGCTAGCCTCTGAAATGGCGGCGTTCGCTCACGTCGCAGAACTGAAATCGTTTACTGCCGCCGCGCGGGTGCTGGGCGTCCCCAAGGTTGCCGTGAGTCGCGCCATAGTAAGCCTTGAGCGGCGGCTCGGCACCCGGCTGCTGACGCGCACGACCCGGCGGGTCGCGCTGACGAATGCCGGTCTGCTGCTTCGTCCGCATTGCCAGCGGCTGGTGGCCGAAGTCGACGCCGTTCGCATGCGTTTCGCACCCGCCACCGACAGCGTGCGCAGCCTGAGGCTGATCGTGGACCCGGGCTACGGCCGACTGCTGGTCGCGCCACTGGTGCCCCGCTTTCTCGAGCGCTACGGCGACTTTCAACTGCAGGTGGCGCTGGTGAACTCGATGCCTGAAGAGGCGAACAAGGACTGGGACTTGCT
Organism: Steroidobacteraceae bacterium; assembly: GCA_035566155.1. Classification (GTDB taxonomy): domain Bacteria; phylum Pseudomonadota; class Gammaproteobacteria; order Steroidobacterales; family Steroidobacteraceae; genus FEN-1191. Next base: position 1,173 of record DATMRM010000315.1, read on the forward strand.
GATTTGCAATGCCGCCCCGGAGCGGCCAGATCTGATTTGCACCGCACTGGGCAACCCCTCGCTGCTGCTGTGCGCGACACCGCTTTATCTCGCGCGCCAGGGTCGTCCTCGCGCGCCCACCGATCTGAGCCTGCACTCGGTACTGCGCGTGGTTGCCACCACTGAAGCGGAGGGCGGCGCAAGCCTGCGATTGCGGCGCGACTGCGAGGAGCAGCAGATTCGCCTCAAGCCCGCTTTGCAGGTCAACGATCCCGCGTTGGTCCATTCGAGCACTGTCGCCAGTTTGGGCATCGGCGTGTTGCCGGAATTCATGTGCCGTCAGGGTCTGGCGATGGGAAAGCTGGAGCGTGTGCTCCCGGACTGGTCACTGGCCGCACCGCTGCGGCTTCAGGCCGTCTATCCAACCGAGCTGGCAGGGTCGGCCGCGATCCGCCTGTTCATCGAATTTCTGCTCGCGAATATGGCGCCGGTGCTCGGCGGCGATGCCGGCTAGACCAGCAGTTGCGGCTCGGCATCCGAAACGCAGGCTCCGCCTGACTTGATGACTCGCAGCAAGCTCAGCGACTCGGGCAACAGGTGCTCGGCGTAGAAACGCGCGGTTTGCAGTTTGGCCCGATAGAAGTCCGGATCTGCAGTGCCGTCTGACAGCCGCGCGTTCGCCAGCGCGGCACTGCGCGCCAGCAGTGCTCCTCCGAGCACACGTCCGCAGAGCATCAGATACGGCACGGATACCGCATAGGCGCGTCCGGCGTCCTCACCCATCTGATACAGCAACACTTCAGTCGCATCGCGCAACACCGTGATCGCCTCAATCCCCGAATTGCGCACGCTGCGCAGGGTGGCGTCGGTGCCGCGCAGATCATTCAGCTCGCGCAGCGTATCGCGCAGCAACGCGGCCATCGCCGCGCCACGATCGCGACCGAGCTTGCGGCCAAGCAGATCGTTCGCCTGAATAGCGGTGGTGCCTTCGTAGATAGCGGCGATGCGAGCATCGCGCAGCGTCTGTGCCACACCGGTTTCCTCGATGAAACCCATCCCACCGTGCACCTGAATGGCCAGCGATGCCATTTGCGTGGCCTGCTCCGTGCACCATCCCTTCACGATCGGAATCAGCAATTCACCTCGCGTCAGAGCGGTGGCACGCTGCGCTTCGTCGGGGTGAGCGCGCGCCAGATCGAGTTGGAGCGCAGCGCTCAGCATCAGTGCCCGCATGGCTTCGACGTTGGCGCGCAGGGTCAGCATCATCCGGCGCACGTCCGGGTGATACACGATCGGCACAGGCTGCTCCACGCGTATCCCGATCGGACGACCCTGGATACGACTGTGCGCCCAGGCAGCCGCCTGCTGTCGCGCCAACTCCGACAATCCGACCCCCTGAATACCCACTGACAGACGTGCCGCGTTCATCATGATGAACATGTATTCCAGTCCACGATGCGGCTGGCCTACCAGATACCCGAATGCGCCGCCGGCATCGCCGTACGCCATCACGCAGGTCGGGCTGGCGTGGATGCCAAGCTTGTGTTCGATCGACACACAGCGCACGTCGTTGCGTGCACCGAGTGTGCCGTCTGCCCGGATCAGAAACTTGGGGACCGCGAACAATGAGATGCCCTTGATGCCCGACGGCGCACCGTCGATTCGCGCCAGCACCAGGTGCACGATGTTCGGCGTGAGATCGTGTTCTCCGTAAGTGATGAAAATCTTCTGCCCGGTGATGCGAAAGTGATCGGCGTCAGGGGTCGCGCGGGTGCGGATGGCTGCCAGATCGGAGCCAGCCTGTGGCTCAGTGAGATTCATGGTGCCAGTCCATTCGCCGCTGACGATTCTGGGCAGCAATAGCGATTGCAGCTGCTTGGAGGCGACCGTTTCAATCGCTTCCGCAGCGCTGCGACTGAGCAGCGGACAGGCGGTGAATGCCATATTCGCGCCAAAGTCGATCTCTTCGACGGCCGATGACAACACCAGCGGCGCACCCTGGCCTCCGAACTCGGTGGGCGCGGAAAGCTGTGTCCAACCGCCTTCGACGAAGCGCCGATAGGCGTTGCGGAACTCGGTGGGCATCTGCACCGCGCCTTCACGCCAGCTCGCGCCCACTCGATCGCCGGTGCGGTTGATGGGCGCCAGCACGTCCTGTGCAAAGTTTGCGGCTTCTTCCAGTACCGCACCGGTCAGTTCGATGGAAAAGTCGCGATAGCGAGGCAGTTCGGCCAGGCGCGCGACCCCCAGCAGATCGTCCAGCACGAAACGCAGATCTCGTAAGGGTGCCTGATACATGGTGCAACGGTCCGAAAAACGCTGAGCGGATCACGCTTTCAGCGCAATATGACAAGTGTACGCCGCCAGCCTGCCGACAGCTTGACAGCCCGAAAAAAACAGCCTCGAAGAACGCGAGCGCTGTCACGCCGCTGCAGTGCGAGGCCTGAGACGATTGGGAATGATGGGTTTTCTCGACACACCACCGTCTGCCAAGAACGGCGCGAATGCGACCGCCAGCGGCTCTGCGCCTGCGGAGAGCCGTGAGAGGCGTTTCAACACCGATGACATCAGCAAACAACTGCTGCGCATCCTGCAGCCGTTGCATGTTGACAGCCTGTCGTTACACGACGGCGCCGGCGAACTGCTGTGGCTCAACGAAGGTGCATTTGGACCGGACGAGCATGGCGTTGTGCTCGATGCGCTAGACGTGTTCGCCCTGGATGCGGATCGTGAAGATCTGCAGCTGAAACTCGACGACGACCGCACCGCGCTGTGTGCTTGCGCGCGCAGTGGTGGCGGTGAGGTGCTCGGCATCGCATTGACCATCGTCGAGACCCCCGCGAGTGAAGAATTCGCCGCGAAACTGGCTGCACCGCGACTGAGCGGACTCATGCGCCGTCTGGCGCAGCTGCTCGCGCCGAGCTCACCGGCCGCGCCCCACGCCACCGGGCCGGCCGCAGCGGCCTCTGCGGTGCCGGCTGCATCGAAGAAGCGCGCCGAGGCGATCTCATTTTCGGATAGCGAGGACATTACCGAGGAGCTGGAAGCCGACCCGCGGCCGCGGCAGGTGGTGGTACCGCGCGAGCGGCGAACGCAGCCCGCTCCGAGTGCCAAGGTCGCTGCGCGCAGCGGCACGATTCATGCCCGTCGCTATGCGCGGCTGCGCGCCGGCGGTGCGGCCCGACGCTATGAAGTGAAGCTGGCCCCGAACGCGTCGTTTGCCGCGGATTTCACGCTTGCAACGCGCGTCGTGGAGCATCTGCAGCGCTCAGGCGATCGCTATACGCAGACTCCTTCCAGCTTTGCCATTCCACTGAGCACGCAATCGGTTACCCAGGCCGGCTGGCTTTCGAAGCTGCAGCCGATCCTGGCGCGCGCCAACCTGCCCGACCATCTCATTGGGTTCTGTCTGCCGCCGGCGGCCTGGGACCAGGAATTGGAGGCCACGCGCAGATTCATTGGTGAGTGCGAGGAGCAGCGCTGCTTTGTTGCGCTGGATGACTTCACGCTCGGAAGCTACGGCCTGACGCTGCTGCAATCCACCGCGGTCAAATGCCTAAAGCTCGACGGCATCCTGATCAGCTCAGTGGTGAACGACAAATTCGCCCACGCGACGCTCGCGGCGATCGTACAGGCGGCGCGGGTGCTCGGCCTGTACTGCGTCGCCAAGCAGGTATCGTCAGCGTCGGATGTGAAGTGGCTGGCTGCCGCTGGAATCGAATTCGCGGACGGCGTCAGTCGCGGCCTAGCAGTCGCCGCCACCATGAAGAGCGATGATCTGTCGGTGCATCTGGGCGAGTAGTGTTTGGAGCGGCCGCTGGCGCGGGCTTCACCCCTGGCGCTTTCATCGCAGCTTTCGCTGCAGCGGCTGGCGCTGCGCGCTTGGCAGTTCCCGCATTGGTGGAATAAGGATCGAATCCGACTTTGCGGCTGTCGATTGAAGATTTCTTCTTGGACTTGTCCGAAGCCGCAGCGCTGCTCGCAGGTTTGGCAGGCGATGCTTCCGGACGAGCAACCTCCTCCCCTGCTTCAGATTCCAGCGACAGACCGGTCAGATCGAGCTTGCGTAACAATTGCGAGGTCGACGCCATGGCGGTGCGCGCCGTGTCAGCGGCCCAATGCCATACGGCATTGCCACGGTCATCGTGCTGCACCTGACCGGTGTTCTGCTGTCCGACTTCCGGTCGCTTGTCGTCTTTATTCGCCAAAGCCTTGCACCATCTGCAGATCGGAAAACACTAGCAAGGCGTAACAGTAGAGCAAAGGATCCAGCTCTCGCCGCCATGTGCTATGGTTAATTTGGCACAAAAATGAGAACTGGTTCGCGGTCCTTTCAGTTCGGCCCTCGAATTGTGAGCGCCGCCTACGCCTGTTATCCCGTCCGACGGCACCATAGCGAGCGATGCTAGCTGCGTCACCTAACCCTCCGGATCAGGACGAACTACCGCCGCTGATGCCGCCACCGGCCCCTGCTGCGCCGCCACCGTCCGCAGCGGCCGCGCCGGCGCCGGCCCCTGGCCGTATCGACCGCGAATTCGTCGTCAAGAACCGTCTGGTGGAGCGCTACATCGGCGGTCGCCTACCGGTCCGAGGAGCTCAGGACCTGGAGCGTTTCTGCCGCGAGCACCCTGATCTGTTGGATGAAATTGCGCTGACCGATCACATCAATGCTGCGCTGCGTCTACTGGATGCGAGCGGACGCGCGTCGCCGTGGGAACCGGAACCCAAGAAATGGTGGGAACAGCTCTGGGTACCGATCGCCGCGGCGACGTTGGCGCTGATTCTGGGCGTCACGAGCCTGGTGCTGTCAGGCAAGCTCGGCGGACGCGACCATACGATTGCACAGCTCAAGCAGCAGGTGGCTCAGCAGCCGCTGGAGCCAACGACCTCGACACGTTCGATCACGGTCATGCCCAGCCGGGTGGCGCCCTCGCGCCACAGCATGGCGACCCTCGGTGGCGCCGCGAGCGCGGAGATGGCCGATCTGAAGATCGACGTGTCCTGGACACCGCTGGATCAATTCCGGGTCACGATGGATCGAATCGATCAAGGTCGCGTCGCGATCTTTCACAACCTCAAGCGTGACTCCAACGGCGTGCTGCATCTGGAACTGAACAGCTCGGCATTGGGTCCGGGCGACTATCAGCTCACGATCGAGGGACTCGATCGTTGGGGCAATCCAATCCCTCAGGCCTGGGCGACGATTTCAATCGTTCACTGATCGGCGCGCTCGCTAGTACAGCACCGCGCGCGGCGGGACGCGCACCACGGATCGCGTTGCCAGGGTTCCAGCCGTTGCGACCACGATCAGTGCGCCGAACACCCCGATGCTCCACAGCCAAGCGTTGAAGCGATAGTTGAGGTCGAGCGAGTGCGCCAGCCAGGCGCCGCCGACCGAGGCTCCGCACGCCGCCAACAGCCCCGCGAGTGCGCCGATCAGTGCGAACTCGACCAGCATGCTGGTGAAGATCATCGAGCGGCGCGCCCCCAATACCCGCAATACGGCGGTCTCATACAGTCGTTCTTCGCGGCTCGCCTGAACCGCGGCCAGCAGCAGGGTCAGTCCTGCGAGCAGCGTAAACAGGAATACGCTCTGCACAGCGGTTACCGCTTTGTCGATCACCGCGCGCACCTGAGCCAGCAGATCCCCGACATTGAAGATCGATACGCCTGGGAAACGGTGCACCAACTGCGCCATCGCGCCGCCGCTCGGCTGCAGGAAGGCGCTGGTCATGTAGGTGCCTGCCGTCCCCTCGAGCACCCCTGGCGCGAATACCACGAAAAAATTCGGCCGGAAGCTGTCCCATTTGACGTCGCGAAAACTGCTGACCGTGACGTCGAAGCTCTCGCCGGCGACATCGAATCGCAGACGGTCGCCGAGCTTCAGGCCCAGCGAATCGCGATACTCCATCGACAGCGACACCCAGGGTTTGCCGCGGTCCGCGGCGCTCCACCACTG
>DATMRM010000316.1:0-2914 GCA_035566155.1 Steroidobacteraceae bacterium
GTCCACGCCCTCCCAAAAACTCGCGGTACCCAGCAACACCGCATTGCCACTGGCGCGGAACCGGCGCAGCAGCTGCTCGCGCGGCGCGCTACCCTGGATCAGCAGTGGCAAGCTCTCGGACGGCTGACTTTGCAGCCGCTGTGCCGCAGCGCGCAGCGCGCGGTGACTGGTGAACAGCAAAAACGCGCCGCCCTCGGCCCGCTCGATCAGCGGCAGCGCCATGGCGATCACGGCATCGCCGTATTCCACATCACCCGGATCCGGCATCTCGGAAGGCAGGTACAGCAGTGCCTGCTGCGCGTAGTCAAATGGGCTGTCAAAGCGCAGCGTGGCCGCATCGCGCAGTCCCAGCCGGTTCGCGAAATGACTGAAATCCTCTCCCACCGCGAGGGTCGCGGAGGTGAACACCCAGGCATTGCCCGCCTTGGAGACCAGTGCCCGAAAGCGGTCGGCAATTTCATAGGGCAGCAGTTGCAACGAGAATCCGCGCGCCTGAGTCGTCAGAGTCCGCGCACCGGCCAGCGCCGGCTCCTCACCGCCTTGCTGTTCGACAATCTGTCCGAGTGCCGAAGCGACCGCACGGGCGCGCACTGCGCATTGCTGCACTTCCGCAGTACCGCCGCTCGTCTCGAGCTGTGCGGCCAACTCGAGCAGCACACGGCGCAATGCATCAAAGGCCTCGCGCACCTCCTCCCCCAACTCCTCCCAGCGATAACTTCTCTCCGTCCGACCAAGCCGGGTGCGGGCACTCGTCAAGCAGTGCTCGATCCCGGCGGTCACCCCGGTGGCCGCACGCAGCGACAATCCAGCCACGCTTAGTTCGCGCTTGAGATCCGCGATCAGCACCTCGATCTGGCGGCTGCCGACACTGACGCCGAAGAACTCGCTCGCAAGATCGGGTAGCTGGTGCGCTTCATCCAGGATCACCGCATCGACACTGGGCAGCAGATCGCCAAACCCGTCCTCCTTGAGCGCGAGGTCGGCAAGCAGCAGATGATGATTCACCACGACAATATCCGCTTCCATCGCTGCCCGGCGCGCCTCGACCACGTGGCAACGCGAGAACTCGCTGCAGCGCGCACCGGTACAGTTCTCGCGGGTCGAGCTGATCTGCGGCCGCAGCGGATGCGCGTCGGCGAGTTCCGGGAGCTCCGACAGATCGCCGCTGCGCGTGGCGAGTGACCAGTCGCGCAGCCGTCCGATCAGTGGGTCGGTCGATGCGGTCAACAGCTCTTCCTGTCGTCCTATGTCGGCGAAGCGCGCGCGACACAGATAATTGGACCGACCCTTGAGAAGTGTCACCTGGGCGGGTCTGCCCAAAGCGCCTGCCAGCATCGGCAGATCGCGGTGGTAGAGTTGGTCCTGCAAAGTACGGGTTCCGGTGGAGATCAACACTCGCAGTCCCGATAGCAGTGCGGGAACCAGATAGGCGTATGTCTTGCCCGTGCCGGTACCGGCTTCCACCAGCAGGTGTTGGCGTGAGCGCAGCGCGGCGTCAATATGGGCGGCCATCTGTTGCTGTGCGGGGCGCGCCCGGAAGCCTTCCAGCGTCCCCGCCAGAGGCCCCCGATCGCCAAGAATGGTATTGAAATCAGTCATCTATCTTGCATTTGACTTATGGAACAAACTGTTCGCACACCAAATTATGTTGCGGGGCCGCGAAAGCGCCGCAAGTGACGATCACTCGGTATAATTCCGCTTCCCACGTTTGTATCAACAAGAACCTGAGGATACGTTATGGCGACAGCGCCCCATACTCTCGCTTCCCTGTCAGATGTTTCAAAAAGCGTCACGGATTGGGTCGCGAGCGTCCAGGAGCTGACACAGCCGGAAAAGATCCACTGGTGCGACGGGTCACAAATGGAGTTTCAGCGGCTGCGCGGGGAGCTGGTCGCCAAGGGCGAGCTGCACGAACTCAACCAGAAAACGTTCCCCGACTGCCATCTGTACCGATCCGACCCGAGCGATGTAGCTCGGGTCGAGCACCTCACCTTTATCTGCACCCGGTCCAAAGAGGATGCGGGGCCGAACAACAACTGGATGGACCCGCTCGAAGCTCGCGCCAAAATGCGCGAACTCTTCAAAGGGTGCATGAAGGGTCGCACGATGTACATCGTGCCCTATTGTATGGGTCCGTTGGACTCAGCGTATTCGCGTTGCGGCGTGGAGATCACCGACAGCGCCTACGTGGTGCTCAACATGGCGATCATGACGCGCATCGGACGTCAGGCGCTGGAGCGTATCGCCACCGATGGTACCTTCGTGAAGGGTCTGCATTCGATCGGTGAGCTGAACCCGGCGCGCCGCTTCATCATGCACTTCCCGGAAGATCTGTCGATCGAGAGTTTCGGCTCGGGATATGGCGGCAACGCGCTGCTCGGCAAGAAGTGCCACGCATTGCGCATCGCCAGCTATCAGGCGCGCACCGAGGGCTGGCTCGCCGAGCACATGCTCATCGTCGGACTGCAAAGCCCGAAGGGTGAAACGCACTATGTGGCCGCGGCGTTCCCTTCCGCCTGCGGTAAGACCAATCTTGCGATGCTGATCCCACCGGATACGATGCCGGGCTGGAAGGTATTCACGGTCGGCGACGACATCGCCTGGCTGCACCCGGGCCCGGATGGTCGTCTGTGGGCCATCAATCCGGAAGCCGGTTATTTCGGAGTCGTCCCGGGCACCAATCCGAAGACCAATCGCAACGCCTACGAGACCATCCGTCGTCACACGCTGTTTACCAATGTTGCGGTAACCGCTGACAACGAACCCTGGTGGGAGGGCCGCACCGATGGCACGCCGGTGACCGACTGGATCGGCCGTCCGTATGATCCGAAGAACGGCCCGGCCGCGCATCCGAATGCGCGCTTCACGGTGGCCGCGACCGAGAACCCCGCCTATACCAAGGCTGCACAGGATC
>DATMRM010000317.1:0-2208 GCA_035566155.1 Steroidobacteraceae bacterium
CCGGCGCCATTGCCCCGTTCACTGCGGCCGACAGCAACTGCCGGCGCGCGAGCAGACGCGAGAATGGCAGAACGGCGGCGGCATGAGAGAGAGTGAAGGGCATGAAAAACTTTGGCTGTCATCCAACTGTAATAACTCGGACCTATAAGTTCCGGCTCGGCCCCATTTTCAACTGGATACAAAATAATGAGCAACATCTCCGCGCTCGACGACGCGGCCCGAGGAATGAGCACGCCGGCCAAGCCCTCGAAGCTCAGCGGGCATAAAACCAATCCCTGGTTCAATGTGCTGGCCATCATCGTGGTCCTCATCGGGATCGTATACGCCGGCTATCACCTGGCGGACGATCTATCGGTGGTGCGCGACACCCGGGTGTATCCCTACATACTGCTGGGTGTGGCATTGTTCATCGCGTTGGGATTCGAGTTCGTCAACGGCTTCCACGATACGGCAAATGCGGTCGCCACCGTGATCTATACGAACTCGATGTCGGCGAATCTGGCGGTTCTCTGGTCCGGCACATTCAATTTCCTGGGCGTGCTGACCTCGACCGGCGCCGTCGCCTTCACGATCGTGTCGCTGTTGCCGGTCGAATTGATCCTGCAAGTGGGCAGCGGCGCCGGATTCGACATGGTATTTGCATTGCTGATTGCCGCCATTCTATGGAATTTGGGCACCTGGTATTTCGGACTGCCCTCATCGAGTTCCCATACGCTCATCGGCTCCATCATCGGCGTCGGTCTCATGAACCAGCTGATGGCCGCGAGCACGGACGGCACCAGCGGCGTGGATTGGAGCCAAGCCACGAAGATCGGCGAGACCCTATTGGTCTCGCCGCTGATCGGCTTCAGTGCGGCGTGGTTGCTGCTCTCCATACTCAAGGCCGTGATCAAGATCCCGACGCTATACAAAGAGCCGGAGGGCAACAAGCCGCCCCCGGTATGGATTCGCGGCTTGCTGATCCTGACCTGTACCGGCGTGAGCTTCTTTCATGGCGGGAACGATGGCCAAAAAGGCATGGGACTCATCATGCTGATCCTGATCGGCACCGTGCCGACGGCCTATGCGCTGAATCGCACCATGCACGAGCAAGACGTGACTACCTTCATGGCGGCCTCAGCGCAGGCGCAGACGGCACTTTCGCACTATGGAACGGGCACGACGCCGGCCGATCCGCGCGCAGACGTGCTGGAGATGGTGCGGACGCGTACCGTAACGGCGCAGGGCATACCTGCACTTGCCGCAATGACCGCGACGATCGCGAAGCAGGTCGGCGACTACGGTTCGATGGACAAGGTCCCGCCCGGATCCATGATCAATATCCGCAATCAGATGTACCTGGTGAGTGAAGGTCTGCGCTTCATGGGTAAGGCCAAGACGCTCAACGTATCGGAAGCCGACCAGAAATCGCTTGGCGCATACAAGAAACAGCTCGATCGCTCCACGAAATTCATTCCGACCTGGGTCAAGGTCGCGGTGGCCATCGCATTGGGGTTGGGCACGATGATCGGCTGGAAGCGAATCGTGGTCACGGTCGGCGAGCGGATCGGCAAAACGCATTTGACCTACGCACAAGGCGCATCGGCGGAACTCGTTGCCATGGCGACCATCGGTGCCGCCGAAATGTACGGTTTGCCGGTCAGTACCACGCACGTGCTGTCCTCGGGCGTCGCCGGAACCATGGTGGCAAATCACTCGGGCCTGCAATGGTCGACCGTGCGCAATCTGCTGATGGCCTGGGTGCTGACGCTGCCCGCATCCATCGCGATATCAGGGGGCCTTTATTGGCTGCTGCGCACGCTCTAGGCAGGCGAGCAGCCCGCGCGACGCGGCAGCGCAGAGATCGAGGACTACCTCAAAAGCGGCCGCGTCGCCGTAGTAAGGATCCGGCACCTCGAGCACTACGGAGCCGGGTGCATACTCCATGAAAAGCTTGAGCTGAGCGTTTGCGCCGGCGGGCTTCAGTGACTCAAGTTCGCGCAGGTTTGCGCGATCCATCGCCAGAATGAGATCGAAGCGCATGAAATCGCGCTCGGTGACCTGCCGCGCTTGCAATCCACTGATATCGATGCCGCGCTGCAAGGCGGCACGTTGGCTGCGCGGATCCGGCGGTGCGCCGATATGGTAATCAGCTGTGCCCGCGGAATCGATCTCGAGGTTCAGCCGCGGCGCTTCCTGCGCGGCGAGATGCCGCAACATGGCCTCCGC
>DATMRM010000318.1:0-12972 GCA_035566155.1 Steroidobacteraceae bacterium
GGGCAATCGCGGTGGGTGATCGCTGCTGCGACCGGATCAGAGGCAAGGTTGGTGCTGGCAAGCGAACTTGAGATCGCCAGTAGCCCGATTAGTCCCGAGTACACCGATGTGCGAACGCAGTGACGCATGCTGAATTTCCACAGATCGCAGATAAAGCGAAAGCGTCGCAGGTGCGAGGCGCCGCGGCAAGAGGGCAAGAGGGGTAGATGATGACCCGGTAGGTAAGCGGTGTGCTGCGGATCGCGCTCAGAGAGCGCTTACAGATTATCTGCCGATTGCGCCGGGGAGAGGGCCCAGACGATGTCCCTCCATCCCGGCGCGTACTGGTGACGGCGCTGCATGGCGGGTGTTGCTTACGGCCGGACGATGATCGCAGGGGCCGGCACCACCGCTACCGCGCGCGGATGGTAATAGTAGTAACCCCGGGCTGGCGCCACCACGCAACCGGCCAGTGTCAGCAGGGTCAGCGGGATCAATATCATTAAACGCTTCATGGTCCGAGACTCCTTTAGCAAGTACGAATGAGCTTCCTATGAGCGTTCAACGCATCGCCCGCTAGCGGGCTGACAGTGGCGCGACCCTTGTGTCGGTGTCACGACAATTTGCCTGGGGGCCGCGGATTATGTCCCGCCCCGACCGACCGGTAGGGACGGCCAATGCAAATCAGTAGCACAAAAAAAACCGCCGCCGGCTTGGCGCCGGCAGCGGGCAGGTGGGGCCAGTTCTACGACTTAGCGCTGATCATCGTCGTCAAGCACCGCACCGGTGACCGGATCGAGGAAGAAGCGAGCTGGGTTCGGGACGCGCGCAAAGTTGTTGTCGAGCGAAGCGGTGATCACGTCGAACGACTGACGCTGCGGAGCCAGCGTGAAGGCTGGAATGCGCGCGCCGTTGGTCGGATCGAATTTCGCCGCACCGTCGATGTAATCCAGCTTGAACGTGTCCTCGACAAAGCGCAGGACCGAGGTCTGGTCGGTCACGGTGTGATCGACGTAGTGGACCTTGGTCCACGGCGAGATGACGTTCAGCGGCAGGCGCGGTCCGAGGCCGCAGCGAGCCACCCGCGCTACAGGTCGCGCATCAGCAGCAGCTTGATGATGAGATCGTCGCTCGCGGCGGTGAAACCGTGGCCGACACCGAACTCCAGTCCCCAGGAACTGTTGCCGATGTCGATCACGGCGAACAGCGTCTGCGACTGCTGTGCCAACGGCGCGAAGTGACGCAAGCGGCCGAAGTCCGCATAGTGTTCCAGCGCCAGGCTGAACCTCGGGAAGTTGTAGGCGACACGCTCCGCCGGTACGAATTCGAGATTGCGCAAGCCGTTGTACTGGGTGTCAACGATCGGATTGACGATCAGATCCAGGGGCCCCAGATGTGTGCCGATGATCGGTCGGATCTCACCGGCGAAGCGGTGCGACTCCCACTGCGGGCGGTTGTAGCTGTACTCGAAATTGACGCCGTAGAACACGGTGCGTTCGGCGGCGTGCGAAGACACGAACAGGGTGCGCAGCTTCGCGCCATCGAACTGCAGTTGACCGGTGTTCGTGAGGGTGTAGAGCGGCAAATAGACGCCGGCTTCGAACCAGTCGGTGACACCGTACGCCCATTCGGGCACACCGTTGAGCGCGTGATCGGGCACGACGCCGCCGGGAAAGTCCGGCTGCAGACGTCCGGACGGCGTGAAGTTGTTGTGCCAGGTGAGATTCCAGTGGCCGAGCTCAACGATCTGCGCATCGTAGACCTGGATCTCGTCGGTCTGCGCTTTGACCTGCGGCACGAGCCCCAGCAACGACAGTAGACAGCACAGCCGCGGGACACGATGGGACGTTGCGCGCACGGCGTTACTTTATATCAGCGAGTCGTTCAGAGGCGCTTGTAGAACCCGACCGTCACGCCACGCGGCAGCACCTGCACGAACAGCGGCGTGCGACGCGTCGCCGCCCAGTAGCCGATACCGGACCCGAGGAGCCAGCCGGCGATCACGTCCGATTGCCAGTGCGCCTGACTCTTCAGACGTGCGACCGAGTCGTAGGCGGGCAGCAACTCCAGGGCCCACACCCACGGGTGTTCGCGCTGATAGTCGATGATGAATGGCGTCACGAAGCTTGCCTGCTCGGTGACCTCGCCACTGGGGAAGCTCTGGTGCCCGCGGCCCTTGAACCAGGCGTCGGGGTTGTCGCCCTGATCGGGGCGTGCGCGGCTGAACGCATATTTGAGCAGCTGCGCACCGATAGCCGATATCGTCATCGCGTCGGCGGACTGCCAGAGCGTATGGCCGAAGGGCTGGTCGTTGCCGAGCCAGAGCGCCCCGGCCACATCGAAGACGATCACTCCCTCTTCGAGTCCAGTCTGCACGTCACGGCTCCAGATGCCCGTGTCGCTGCGCCGAAGTTCGTGATCGATGCCGAAGGGTCCGCCGCCGGCATGAGCGAGCAGCGGCAGCATCATCAGACTGCCCCGCAGCGCTCGCCAGAGCGCGCCTGCGCGATTGCGTGATTCCCGAGGCATCAGCTCAGCCGGCATCAGGCACCACGGGCAGCCACACCGCGCTGGCCTCCTGCGACGAACGCAGGATCGTGATCGTCGCCTTGCGAAAGTCGCTCGCTTTCGGGAACAGCGGATTGTCCACATAGGTTTGCGCGTTGCGGTCGTACAGCGGGAACAGCGTCGACTGAATCTGCACCATCACGCGGTGGCCGGGCAGGAACACGTAGTTCTGATTGGGTAGCGTGAAGCGGTAGTGCTGTGACTTGTTCGCCGGGATCGGCGCGGGGTGCTCGAAGCTCGCGCGATAGCGGCCGCGGAAAATATCAATACCGATCGGCAGCTCATAGCCTCCCAGCTCAGGCTGCATCGGGTATTGCGGCGGATACACATCGATGAGCTTGACCACGAAGTCAGCATCCGTGCCGGTGGTCTGCGCCACGATGTCGGCGATCGGTGCGCCCTCGATCTTCAGCGCCTGCGTGAGTGGCGCGCTCTCATAGCTGAGCACGTCCGGGCGGCCGTCCACGAAGCGCTGATCGCGCACCAGCCAGGTCTGCCACGCGGGACGGTCGGAGAACTGGATCGGGCGCGGCACATACGGCACCGGTTTGGCAGGATCGGACACGTAAGAGTCGCCCTGATGTGAGCCGCCGGGTCGGTCGAACGACAGGCCGAAATCCGCCTGCAGGTACAGCGCCTTCATCGGGTGCGCGCAGCCGCTCTCACAGGCGCTCGGCCAGGTTTTGAAATCCTCCCAGCGACCGCGCGGCGGATCGTAGATGATCACGCGCGCCAGATTCGCCGGCGGTCCATCCTTCAGGTATTGATTGAAAAACGGCATCACGATGTCGTGACGGAACTGCTCCGCCGTGTCACCGGGCCACTTCAGCACGCCGGTATTCCATCCGAAATGATTCGCCTGGCTGTGATACCAGGGACCCAGCACCAGCCAGTTGTTGGACTCGTGCCCGGCCGCTTTCAGTGCGAGCCAGGCGTGATTGGCGCCCCACATGTCTTCCTGATCCCACAGTCCCTGTTCCCACAGGGTGGGTACATTGCTCGGATGCGCGGCGAGCTGCCTATCGAGCGCGAGCTCCTGCCAGAACGCATCGTAGGCCGGATGCGCGGCCATCTTGTTCCACCACCCGAGCTGCGTGAAGCCACTCGATACGGCGTATGCCCCGACCGATGCGGCGTCCAGGAAGACTTCGTAGTCATCGTGTGCCGGACGGGGTACCGATTTTCCCGACCCGCGCTGCTCGGTTTGTGCGGCAAAGTAGTCGAGATTCGGCTGGCGAAACGCGCCGTAATGATAAAAATCATCTCCCATCCATCCATCCACCATCGGACTCTCCGGTACCGCGGCCTTGAGTGCCGGATGCGGATTGAGCAGCGCCATCACCACCGTGAAGCCCTCATAGGAAGAGCCGAACATTCCGACCTTGCCGTTCGACTGCGGCAGGTTCTTCACCAGCCAGTCGATCGTGTCCCACGCATCGGTGGTCTCATCCGTTGTGGTGCCGTTGAGCGCTCCACGTGGCGGTCGCGTCATCTCAAAGGCGCCTTCCGAGCCGTACTTGCCGCGGATGTCCTGGAATACGCGGATATAGCCGGCGCGCGCGAAGTCCTGGTCGGTCTCCGGCAGCAACTCATAGATCGAGGGATTGTCGTTCGCGGCGCGCTCCTTCGCGCTGTATGGCGTTCGGGTCAGCACGATCGGCGCATGGCTCGCGCCCTTCGGGATGATGATGACGGTGTTGAGCCTCACCCCGTCGCGCATCGCAATCATTTCGATGCGTTTGACGTAGTCGTTCTGCGCGGTCGGCATCACGAAGTTGTCCGGGATTTCGCTGATCTGCGTGCTCGGCGGCGTCTGCGCCGCAGCCATGGCGCTGATCGACAGCGCCGCGAGTGCAGCGGCGAGGGCAGGCCTGGGCATGATTAACCTCTGTTAACAATCAAGGCTTTTCTGCATGTGAAACATCATACAATCAGCCGGTGAGTATTTCGCTGCAACGTCTGTTGCCATTGTTTGAGCGTGAACGCCAGGCTGGCCATGCGATGGTGATGGCGACGGTGCTGCGCACCGCCGGCCCGACCTACTCCAAGTCCGGTGCTCTGATGCTGATCACGCACAGCGGCGAATATGCGGGGATTCTCACCGGTGGCTGTCTGGAAGGGGATCTGTCCGAGCGCAGTCGCGCGGTGCTCTCACAGGGAAGCGCAGTGGTCACGAGCTATGACATGCGCGGCCCGGATGATCTGCTGTTCGGACTGGGCAGCGGTTGCGAGGGGGCGATGGATATCCTGCTGCAGCGCCTGGATCCTCGTGGGGACTGGCAGCCGATGGACCGGCTGGCACAGGCCTGGCGTGCGCAGCGTGCAGCCTCCCTGGTGCTGGTCGGGCGCTCCGGCGATTCGCGCTGGCCCAGCGGCTCGGGCGTGTTCGCGGAGGATGGCGTGGTGTTTGGAACGGCTTGCGCCGATCGGGCGGGCGCCGCGTCACTGCGCGTGCTGGCGCAACAGTCCCTGGCGCAAAAATCCGGCCGCATCCTCGCCCAGGCCCTCCCGGGAATCGATGTGTTGGCACTCTATCAGGAGCGACCCTCGCGGATCCTGCTGCTCGGTGGCGGTCCTGACGCGCAGCCGGTCGCGGAGCTGGCCGCATTTCTCGGCTGGCAGATCACGCTGATCGATCATCGCCCGCACTATGCGCGCTCGGCACGCTTTCCTGCGGCGCGCGCGGTGCTGGATACCGGGCCTGCGGGCCTGCGCGAGCTTCTGGCATCGGAGCAGGCGCCGTTCGATAGCGCGATCATCATGAGCCATCATTTTGCGACCGATCTGGCCTATCTGAGGGTGGTCGCCGAAACCGAGATTCCGTACGTGGGGCTGCTTGGCCCCATCGTGCGTCGTGAGCGACTGATGGCCGAACTCGGCGCCGGCGCCGCGCGGTTACGCTCGCGCTTGCGCGCTCCGGTGGGTCTGGACCTGGGGGCGGCGGGGCCGGAGAGCATCGCGCTCGCGATCGTGGCGGAAATTCAGGGCACGCTCGCCGGCCGTGAGAGCATGGGACCGATGAGCCGCAAACAGGCATAGATTAGTAGGACGGAGGTATCATAGGCTGTATGCGCCTGTGACGAGGAGGGGATCATGAGCTACCAGGTCAACATCAACGGCACGACCCATGAGGTCGATGCGGACGGCGACACCCCGCTGCTCTGGGTGCTGCGCGATGTGCTCGGCATGACCGGCACCAAGTTTGGCTGCGGCGTGGCGCAGTGTGGGGCCTGCACGGTGCATGCGAATGGCACCCCGATGCGCTCCTGCCAGCTGGCGCTCGAGAGCGTTGGCAAGCTGTCCATCACGACCATCGAAGGCATCGGCGCGACCGACCTCGGCAAGCGCGTACAGCAGGAGTGGCTGTCGCTTGATGTCCCGCAGTGCGGCTACTGTCAGGGCGGTCAGATCCTTGCGGCCACCGCGTTGCTGATGCACACGCCGAATCCGACCGATGCCGATATCGACAAGGCAATGACCGGCAACATCTGTCGCTGCGGCTGCTACACCCGCATTCGCAAGGCCATACACAATGTCGCCAGCTCGCTGAAGGCCTGAACGGAGGCACACCATGAATCACCCGTCACCGCTTTCTGAAGACGTGTTGTCGGCCGGGCAGGTCAGCCGACGACAGTTCCTGCTCGCGAGTGGCCTGGCGGGCGGAGGCCTGCTGCTGACCGCGACGATTCCCTCGCTCGGACGCACGGCGGAGGCCGGGGCGGCCGATGCCGGGGCGGCCGATGCGCAGATCACGATCTACGCACGCATCGCTTCGAGCGGCACCGTCACGATCTTCGCGCCCAATCCGGAAATGGGGCAGGGCACCAAGACCGCGTTGCCGATGATTTTCGCTGAGGAGCTGTGCGTCGCCTGGACCGACGTTGAAATCGAGATGGCCGACTATCTGGGCGGCAAGATGGGCGGCCAGTCCTCGGGCGGCAGCTTCTCCACGCCGTCCAACTGGATGCCGCTGCGCAAGGCCGGTGCCGCCGGACGGGACATGTTGATCGGCGCGGCCGCCCAGACCTGGAGCGTGCCGGCGGAGGAGTGTTACGCGCAAGACAGCCAGGTGATTCATCGCCCGAGCGGCCGCTCGCTTCGGTACGCGCAGATCGCGCAGAAAGCCTCGACCCTGCCGGTGCCGGATATGAACAAGGTCGTCCTCAAGGACGAGTCGGCCTTCAGGATCATCGGCAAGTCGGTCGTGGATCCTGACAAGGCGCGCGTGGTCGTGGGCAAACAGACCTTTGGCATCGACGTGAAAGTGCCGGGCATGCGCTACGCCGTCTACCAGAAGGGCCCGGTGTTCGATGCCGAGGTGAAGAGCGCCAACCTCGAAGACATCCGGCGGCTTCCGGGTGTCAGTCATGCATTGGTACTGAAGGGTGCGCCGCCACCGGCCGGCGCACAGGGCATGGACGATGCGCTGCGCGGCGGCGTGGCGATCGTGGCCGATACCTGGTGGCGCGCGCAGAAAGCGCGCCGCAACCTCAAGGTCGAGTGGATAGAGGGTGCGCACGCCGAGGATTCC
Organism: Steroidobacteraceae bacterium; assembly: GCA_035566155.1. Taxonomy (GTDB): domain Bacteria; phylum Pseudomonadota; class Gammaproteobacteria; order Steroidobacterales; family Steroidobacteraceae; genus FEN-1191. The sequence goes on from DATMRM010000318.1 coordinate 7,079, forward strand.
ACCGCCTCGTTCGATGCGCAGGCCAAGAAGCTGTTCACGCAGCCACCGGAGAAAGCCGTGCGCGTGGACGGCGATCCGGACGGCGCGTTGAAAGGCGCTGCCAAGGTGGTGCGCGCGCAGTATTCCTATCCGTTCATCGCGCACGTGCCGATGGAGCCGCTGAACTGCGTGGCCTCCTGGCAGGATGGTAAGGTCGAGATCTGGGCGCCAACGCAGAACCCGGGGCCCGGTCGTGCCGGTGTGGCCCGTACGCTCGGCATCAAGCCCGAGAACGTCACGGTTCATCTGTATCGCTGCGGCGGCGGTTTTGGCCGCCGGCTCGCCAACGACTACATGATCGAAGCGGCCGCGATCTCCAAGGAGATCGGCGCGCCGGTCAAGGTGCTCTATGCCCGTGAGGATGATATCCAGCACGATCTTTATCGGCCCGGCGGCTATCACGATTTTTCTGCCGGGCTGGATGGCGCAGGGGCGCTGATCGCGTTTCATAATCACTTCGTCGGCTTCGCCAAGGGCGATGCGATCTCTCGGCTCGCGATGCCTGGTCCGGAGATCTTCCCCGCCGGATATGTACCGAACTTCGCGCTCAAGACCTCCAAGATCTCCTTCAACATTCCAATCGGTCCGTTGCGTGCGCCCGGTGACAACGCGCATGCCTATGTTTATCAGTCGTTCCTCGACGAGCTGGCGCATGCCGCCGGCAAGGATCCGATCGATTTTCAGATTGAGCTGCTGCACTCGCCGCTGCCCGGAGAAGGCGAAGGCAAGGGTGGCAGTCCGTTCGGTCCGGGCTTCCTGGCGAAGCGGATGATTGCGGTGCTCGAGACCGTGCGCGAGATGTCGGGCTGGAAATACCGCTCATCGCTGCCCTCCGGCACCGGCATGGGGCTGGGCTGCTTCTACAGCCATCTGGGCTACGTCGCGCAGGTGCATCAGGTGCACGTCGATTCGCATGGCATTATCACGCCGCAGCACGTCTGGGTGGCGCTGGATGTCGGCCGGCACATCATCAATCCGACCAACGCCGAGCATCAGGTACAGGGTTCCGTTCTCGACGGCATCTCGGCCGCGCTCGATCAGGCGATCACGCTCGAGAAGGGCCGGGTGGTGCAGAGCAATTTTCACAACTACCACTTGCTGCGCAATGGCAAGATCCCGACGATCACAACGGTGTTCGTGAAGACCGACTACGCACCCACAGGACTGGGCGAGCCGGCCCACCCGTCGGCACTGCCGGCATTCTGCAACGCGATCTACGCCGCATCCGGCAAGCGCGTACGCAAACTGCCGCTCAGTACCGCGCAGTTCAGGATCTGACCGCCTAGAAAGGCGCGCGCCAGGTGAGTCCGGGGAAGCGGGCGAAATCCCGGTCGCTGGTGATCCATTCGCAGCCGGCCTCGATGGCCAGCGCGGCGAACCACGCGTCCTGGATCAGGTTTCCCGTGGGCTTCGAAGTTTCGCAAAGCTCTTCAAATATTTCCCAGTGACGGTCACCGGGCGCAACGATCGTAGCATGGGTCTGCTCGAGCAGCTGACGACAGAAGGAAAACGCGTCAGCCCTCGAACTCGGCCTGGCAAAGATCCGCGGATGCGTGCTGATCCGGATGACACCCGACAGTGCCTGGGGTGAGATCGCATAGGCACCTTGACCGTTGACGACCGTCTCCAGCCAGTCCTTGTAGCGAGCGTGGTTCTCCGAATCCGCACGAAAGGCGTAGAGCAGCACGTTCACATCGGGCAGGATCAATCGCGGCCCTCCAGGCGATCCAGCAGGCTGGCGCTGTCGTTCAGATCGATACCTGGCAATGTACCCCCACCGGCCCGACATTCCGTCAGCTTGATGGGAGGTCGGCGGGTGCGCTTCAGAGGTTTTCTGAGCAATAACTCGAGGCCCTCTTCAATCAGCGACGTCAGTGTCGTATGACGGCGCGCAGCCTCTGCCTTGGCGCGTTCCATCAGCGCCTGGTCCAATCTTACGGTGGTTCTCATGCGCCAGAGCATACCACATGATATGTCAGTATGTCTGAGCGGCCTTCAGGCAATGCCGGCGCAAAGCCTGCGACGCGCTTGAACATGACGATATGTCGCTCGCGATAGCGCGACTCATGAATGTACCGTCGCGAGCAGGCTGACCTATAATCGGCTCGACGGGGTGGGGCACCATGACAAACTCGCGACAGCGAGCCATCGAGACCGCCGAAAGGTTGTTTCGTTCGCAGGGCTATGCAGCGACCGGACTGACGCAGATTCTGCATGAGAGTGGCAGTCCGAAGGGCTCGTTCTATTTCCATTTTCCGAACGGCAAGCATGAGCTGGCGCTCGCGACACTCGAGTCGTACGGGCAGCGCGTTGACGGCAACATCCGCGCGATTGCACTGGAGCACGCGCGCGATCCGATCGGTTTTGTACGGTCACTGGCCCGCTTCGTGGCGCGCGAAATGGAGAGTTCGGGCTGGAGTCTCGGCTGCCTGAATCACAAACTGGCCAGTGAGCTGGTGCCGGGTGATCCGGCGATCACCGAGGTGACCGCAAACGTGTATCGGGGCTGGGTGACGCAGGTCGCCTACGCCTTGAGTGGGATCGACGGCGCGACCCGCAAGGATGCCGAACGACTGGCGATGTCACTGCTGGCCGGGCTCGCCGGCGCGCGCGGCCTGGCACGCATCTACCGCAGTCCTGAACCGTTCGAGGCCGTGGCCCAGGGCATGATCGATGCGATGCGCTCGTTTGCCGTCGGACACCCCCGCTCGGCGGCGAGCGTCCGGCGCCGCAAGGCCCATTCACGCTAGGCTGTAACCCTTCGCCCGTTCCACGGGCATGTACGGCAGCGCGTGCTCACGCTGCACAGTGCGCCCTCAGAAGCGCCAGCGGCGTGACTCGGATTCCTCGCTCGACTGGATCCACCAGTCTCCGGTGCTCACTGCGATTTCCAGTCCGATGAGCCGTTGTACCGTGGCGCGAAAGCGGTCGCGGTAGAACAGCAGGAAGATCGTGTCCCCGCCGCGACTGACGAACTCTGACAGCACGGCCGCCAGCAGATCGAGTTTCTGACTCAGGCCCGCGATGCTGCCCGCGACCGCCTTGCGATAGGCGCTCTTGTTCTCGGCCGGCGGTGGCATCGGCCGGCCGACTTCCGAGGCCGCGCGCGCGTCCACCAGCTCGAGCACGCCGGACACGGTCGAGGGTTTTTCCAGCACGCTGAGCTGTTGCGCGGTGAGCGCGACGGTTTCAACGCGCGCGGCGAGGATCGTTTCGACAATCGTCGCCAGATCGCGCGCTTCGCGCAGCAATTCATCCAGCGTGGTCTGATTCTGATGCCACTCGAGCGTGCGTCGCTGCTGCTCGACCGTCACCAGCACACCGACCAGTGCCAGCATGCCGAACACACCGCCGACGAACTCACCAAAGCGCGCCCAGTCCTGGGTGTGAGCGGAGGGCAGCCAGGCCGTATTCGGGCCGAAGGTCCAGGCATACAGCCCGATGGCCGCCGCGGCAGCCAGTCCGAGCACGATCAGCCATGTTCTACCCATGCCCTTATCGTAGCGGATCTGCAAAAATGGATGCTGTGAAGTCCCTGGGGAAAAAAGCACAAGGGGCGCGCCTTGAACGAATGCAGGCCTCGCCGCGCTGGCTGGGCGAGCGTTTCGCCAACCTGCATCCCATTGCGCCCGGACTGCGCGATCCGAACACACCGATGCCCACGCTCGGCGAATTCATCTGCGGCGGCGGGCGGCGCGTGCCGGCAGCGCCGCTACCGGCGCTGAACCCGCTGGTGTGGTGGAAACGCCCGCCGGACAGCGGACTGCGTGCCACCTGGCTGGGTCATTCCACGCTCTTGCTGGAGATGGGTGGCTATCGTGTGCTGACCGATCCGGTCTGGGGTCCGCGCGCCTCGCCGTCGCGACTGCTCGGTCCGAAGCGCTTCAGCCGATTCCGGTACGTTTGCGCGCCATGCCGCAGCTCGATCTGGTCGTGATCTCACACGATCACTACGATCATCTCGACTATCCGACCATTCGAGAACTGGCCAGGCACCCGGTGCCGTTCGTCACCTCGCTCGGCGTTGGCGCGCACCTCGAGGCCTGGGGCGTGCCGCCCGAACGAATCGTCGAGCTCGACTGGTGGGAGACCCACACCGTGCCGAACACGGGTCTGTCGGTCACGGCGGCTCCATCGCAGCATTTCTCCGGTCGCGGTCTGAAGGATCGCAACGCCACGCTCTGGTCCTCGATGGTGATCCGCTCGCCGCGGCACGCTGTGTTCTTCAGCGGTGATACCGGCCTGACCAGCGAGTACCGCTCGATCGGCGAGCGGCTCGGACCCTTCGATCTGGTGATGCTCGAGGTCGGCGCGTTCCATCCGGCATGGGGCGACATCCATCTCGGACCCGAGAACGCGCTGCGTGCGCTGAAGTTCCTGGGCAGCGGCACCTTCCTGCCGATCCACTGGGGCACCTTCGCGCTGGCGATGCATGCCTGGGATCAGCCCGCCGAAGTGATGTTCGATCTGGCGCCGAAGGCGGACGTGCGACTGCTCATGCCGCGACTGGGCGAACCGGTGGAGCCGGTCCAGGTGGGCGCTGTCACACCCTGGTGGCGTGGCGTGGATACGATGCAGGCCTCGGTGCCGCACCCGGATGAGCCGATGCCGATGCCGATACCGAAGACGATGTCCTGGCCGATCGACTAGCCTCACCGCCCGCAGGGCTCACAGGGGAGGGCTGAATGAAATTCCGTCTCGCCATGCTGTGCTTGCTGGCACCGCTGGCACTCATTGCGCTGCTGCGCGCGGGCAGCGCCTTGGCTGATGACGCGAAGAGACTTCGCCTGATCACCTGGTCCGACTATGCGCCCGCCGAGGTGATCGCGCAGTTCAAACAGGAGAGCGGCATCCAGGTCGAGGTGACGCTCTCCAACAACGAGGAGATCATCTCCAAGCTGCGCGCCACCGGCGGCGCCGGCTATGACCTGGCGCAGCCCTCGCAGGATCGCATCACCGGCGTGCAGCGTGACTTCGGCGTCTACAAGCCGATCGACCTGTCGCAGGTGAAGCTCGATCAGTTTCGTTCCGAGCTGCTGGACATCACGCGCAAAAACGCGACGCTGGACGGCAAGCTCTATGCGCTACCCTACGTGTGGGGCACCGATGATCTGGTGGTCAACACCAGGGCAGCGAAGCTGGCTGACTACACCGATCTGTGCCGTGCAGATCTCAAGGGCAAGAGCAGCGTGCGTCTGCGGCGCCCGACCCTGATGGCCTTTGCGTTCGCCTCCGGCAAGGACCCGTTCGCGCTCTACGCGGATAGCAAAGCCTATGCGGCGCTGATGGACAGCGTCGGGCAGACGCTGTCCGCCTGCAAGGCGAACGTGCGCTTCTTCTACGACAACAAGGATCAATTGCTCAACGCGATGCGCTCGGGCGAAGTCGCCGCCGCCATGGCCTGGGACACCGAGGGCTGGCGGCTGAACCGCGAGAATGCCGACATCAAAGTGATCGTGCCGCGCTCCGGGGCACTCGGATGGATGGACACCTTCGCGCTGCCGGCCCGCGGCCGCAACGACGCCGGCGCGTACGCCTGGATCAATTTCACGATGCGCCCGGACATCGCCGCGCGCATCACCAAATCGGTCGGCAACTGGACTGCCGCCACAGGCACCGAGACGCTGGTGGATGCGACGCTGCGTGCGCAGTACAACGCCACCTTCCCGGAAGGTGCGTTCAAGAACATCCACTGGTATCCGGCGATCCCCTCCGGGCTGGAGGAGATCGAGGGCCGGGTGCTGGACCGGATCAAGGCTGCCCGTTGAGCACGCCCGATCTGGCGGTGGATGCGGTGGCGAAGCACTTCGCCGGGCATCGCGCCGTCGACGCGCTGTCGTTCGACGTCGCGCGCG
>DATMRM010000319.1:0-7642 GCA_035566155.1 Steroidobacteraceae bacterium
ACCTGTCCACCATCGCCGAGGTACAGGCTCGTGGTGGGCCGGTGGTGGCCATTACCCAACCCGGCCAGAATAAGCTGGATGTCGAGGCCGTGTTTGAGGTGCCGCAGTCGCTGCCGGAAATTGACCCCATTCTGCTCAACCTGCCGCTTCAGCTGCTGGCCTATCACGTGGCGATGCGTCGGGGCCGGGATGTCGACCAGCCGCGCAACCTCGCGAAGTCCGTCACAGTGGAGTAGCGCTAGGGGGTGACCCACAATAGGGGATCTGGGGATCGTATTGTCGATATAATTATCTTAAATATAAATAACTTATGACATTTTATTGAGCTCATTTCTGTCATCTTGCCGGCCGTCCCGAATCTGTAATCACCCTGCAACTTTGGCTGCGTTGCGGTGTTCTGTGCTTAAACGCTGAAACTCAAGTGCCAACACATGCCAAGGACACGGGTCGGTCGAGCGAATTCGGACAATTTATGCAGTCCTATCAGGATATGGTGTATTCAACGGCGATGCGCATCGTAGGCAACGATGCGCAGGCGCAGGACATCGCGCAGGACGTGTTCCTGAAGGCATTCGAACATTTTGACCGGCTGCGCGACAGCCCTACGATCGGCGGCTGGCTGAAGACGGTGACCACCAATCACTGCCTGAACCATCTGTCGCGCTACCGCAAGCGATGGCGCTTCTTCTCAGAGTTCCAGCGGCCGGGCGAACAGGACGACGAGCCGGAGATTGACTTCGCGGTACCGGATACGTTGTTTGACGATCTGGCCGCCGACGAGCGGCACGACATCGTCGAGCGCGCGTTGGGTCGACTGCCCGAACATCAGCGTGTGGCGCTGGTGTTGTATCACTTCGAGGAACTGGCGTACGACGAGATTGCGCGCACGCTGCGCGTCTCGCTCGCCAAAGTGAAGACCGACATCCTTCGCGGACGCGTGAATCTTGCCAAGTACCTGGCCGATGCCAGGCCCAGCAACGAACCCAATTGATGACTGCCATGAAATTGAACACTGAAGATCAGGCTCGTCTGGAAAAACTCATCGCCGCGGGACTGAACCGGCAACCGGCGCTCAAAGCACCCGCCTCATTGCAGTCGCGCGTGCTCGCCGAGATCGCGCGCCGCGCGGCACTGCCCTGGTATCACCGCTCGTTCCGTCACTGGCCGATGGTGATGCAGGTCAGTTTTGTGCTGACCGCGCTCGCCACCGTGGTGCTGGCACGCAGTGTGATCCTCTGGTCGCACCCGGTGCATGCCGCCAGCGAGCTGGCAGCACCGGTCAGCGGCAGCTTCTCGTTCCTGGAGAGCCTCGGCTCGGCGTGGAGTGCGATGGCCTCGATGTTCGGCGCGATTGCCAACGCGCTGCTGCATCGGGTTCCCGGATTCTGGTTGGTCGTTGGTATCGGCGTGGCATTCGCGATGTACGCGATGCTCGCCGGCATCGGCGTGGCGGTCTACCGAACACTCGACGGCGGCAGGACGCACGCCTAACTACACAGTTGGTCCATATGAATATTCAATCCCGAAAATTGCACCGGTACGCTTCACTGCTAGGTGCTTTGCTGCTGGTTGGCATGATGCCGGCCACGTACGCGACGGCAACCGCGAAGAGCAGCGCTCCGCCCGCGCATCCCAACGCGCCAGCGGCCACGGCACCAGCGGCCACCGCACCAGCGGCCACCGCACCGGCACAGCCCTCCACCACACCGCCGGTGGCTCCGACGCCGCCCCAGCAAGATCAGTCGGATCAGTCTGTCCAATCTGACCAGTCAGATCAGTCTGACAGCGGGTCGAATTCCTCCGAAACGTTCCCCAAGCATGGCCACTGGCATCGCCATCGCAATCACGTGAATGTCAACGTGGACAGCGACGACAACTCGGTCTTCAACTTCGGAGGCAATTCGAATCTCGCCGCGGGCGATCAGGCCGATAGCGTGGTCTCGATCATGGGTTCCTCCACCAGCGCCGGCGACGTGAGTCAGTCCGTCGTCTCGGTGCTGGGCAATTCGCACGTCACCGGTCCGGTCGGGGACAGTGTGGTCGCGGTGCTCGGCAACGCTTATGTCGACAGCAAGGTCGAGCACGACGTGGTCGCAGTGCTCGGCAACGTGACACTCGGTCCCAATGCTGACATCGGCGGGGATATCGTCGCAGTCGGTGGTACGGTACATCAGGATCCGGCGGCGCAGGTGCACGGCAGCGTACAGAACGTCGGGATCGGACAGCATTTTACCCGCGGACGCAACTGGGTCGAGCACTGCCTGATGATGGGCCGGCCGCTGGCCTTCGTATCCGGTATCGGCTGGGCCTGGACGTTGGCGTTCGTCGCATTGGCGTTGTACCTGTTCGCCTCGCTCCTGTTCGCCCCGGCAGTGGAGCACTGCATTCATGTGCTCGAAAAGTATCCCGGACAATCGTTGCTGACGATGATCCTGACGATGATCGCAACGCCGATCGTCTTTGTGATCCTGTTCATCACGGTGATCGGAATCGTCGCGGTGCCGTTCCTGGCGCTCGCGCTGTTTCTCATGAAGTTTTTCGGCAAGCTGGTCATTCTGGCGTGGATAGGCCGTCGCCTGCTGCGCTCGCACCAACCGATCACGGCGATGGATACGGTGTCTGCGGTACTGGTGGGCGGATTGCTGGTGATGCTGATGTACTGCGTGCCAGTGCTCGGCTTCATCCTCTACAACCTGCTCGGGCTCGTGGGTCTGGGCGTGGTGATCTATGCGTTGCTGCTGCAGATCCAGGGGCGCCGTACGACTGCCACTGCGGGCACAGCGCCGGGTGGTGCATCGCCGCCGCCGGGAGCCACCGCCGCACAGATGTCCGCGGTCCTGAATGGCGAGCCCGAGGCCGCCGCCGCAGCCGGCGGTGCTGCGGCCACAGCCAGCGACACGCAGGGCGCGCACGTGCCGCCTCCGCTGCCTGCGCCAGGCAGCGCCAGGTCAGGCAGAGTGAGCGGCGAGGCGGCGATCGCGCTGCCGCGCGCGGGTTTCTGGATCCGTATGCTGGCGTTGCTGCTGGACGCGGTTCTGGTAGGCGTCGTGATGCATCTAATCGGCGCTTCGAGCGACATGTTTCTGATCGTGCTCGCCGCCTACGGTGTCGTGATGTGGCGGCTGCGTGGCAGCACCGTCGGCGGGATCATTTTCAATCTGGCGGTGGTCAAGCACGATGGACATGAGATGGATTGGGGAACCGCGGTCGTGCGCGCACTGAGTGCGTTCCTGTCACTGTTCGCGCTCGGGCTGGGATTCATCTGGATCGCGATCGATTCCGAGAACCGCTCCTGGCACGACAAGATCGCCGGTACCGTCGTCGTTCGGGTGCCGTAGCGCATCGGCTAAAGATCAGGGCCGATTCTGGTGAGCCTGCGCGACGAAGTCGATCGGCTTGGTCGGGCGCATATCGGGAAATTCGAATTCGCGCCGTCGCAGGTTCCAGGTTACGCGATTCCCCAACTCCAACCGCACGTCGGCCCGACGGCGGATCTGCAGGTCCACCAGCGAACGCTGCGGTGAGGCGGCGTAGAAGCCATTGGCAGTGATCGGTGCGTTGACGATCTGGGCAACCTGATCGAGGCGCAGACCATAGACCCGGCTGGCGCCGCTCATCAGCGGCTGGCTCACATAGATCATCAGCATCGGGCCGTGTGCGGGGGCGACCGCGCCCGCCGGTTCGGCCGAGAACGCTGTGCCGGCACAGGTCAGCAGGGCACCCATTCCCAGCATCCGTCTGATCACCCGTCCCGTCGGAAGCCCGTTCATGCCAAGCTCCTCCAGATCCGCACGATCCGCAGTCAGTATGCTCGCCGCGACATGAACGGCAGCCCACAATGACCATAAGGGGCGGTCAGCGGCCGGTTCTGTGACCGAAACGCCGGATTATGCAAACAAGCTGTCTGGTGGATGCAACGCTGAAAGCACCCGCCTACGGTAGGTCGGGTGTATTGCGCGCGAGTTCGACCGGCCGGCCATGCGCCGTATGTTCATAGGCATGGATCCAGGCGAGCTTGCGTTGCTGCAGCGTGCTCGCATCGCACAGATTCGAAGTCAATACCAGGCGCTCGAGGGCCGCGACCCAATGATGGTAGTAGTGCGAGCCATCGTTCAGCTCGCCGCGCGTTCGCGCGCGCTGCAGTTCCTCGGCCAGCGCCTGCGTCCACTGCGACCAGCTGAAGTGACCACGGCGTGAGAGCTCGAGCGTCAGTGCGAACGCCTGCGCCTGCCATGGCTCGCCGAACACTGGTGCCGCCGCCGGTGCCGCCGCCGGCACCGCCGCCGGCGCCGCGTCAGGCGGGCTCAAGATAGTCTTCCCACAGATCCAGATACACCGAATCCGTGGCCGAGGCCTGCGGGCCCCACAGCTCGCGCGCCTCGAAGCGCACCGAGTACAGCGGTTGGGGTTTTTCACCCAGAAAGTGCGCATTGCTGTCCGGATACACGAACACGCCGTGACAACGATCAATGGTGCCGACCTTGTCGCGCGCGTAGCGCGGCAGGCGCGTGTGGCCGCTGGGCTGCAGATTGCGGGTATGCACCGCCTGGCCGACCTCGAAGTGTGCCTGCACGGCGGCTTCGCGACGGCAGGGCACGCCCTTCCTGATCAGGGCCGCGGCGCCGTCGACGTTCATCGCGGGAGTGAGCCTTTCTTGCGCGCCGCGCGCCTGGCCGTCGACAATTTCCTGCGGTGTAATGAATCCGGCCGCGACCAGCATCTGCAGGAAGGCTTCGAATTGCCGCTGAAAATAGTCCAGCGACAGATACTGTGAGGCGGGTAGCTTTTCGATGGCATGACGGGAGGCATCAATGTTCCACTTGCGCCACGCGCCCATGGCCCGGCGCAGAGCGAACACGCGCGCTTCCCACGGCGCATGAAACACCGGCTCGTTCGGCGGGTGTTCGAGCGGACCCAAGCCGTGCATGCCGCCCATGTCGTGTACACCATTCATAGCGCACTGACTCCGATCATGGCGTCGCGCGTGACCAGCCCCGCCAGGGCCGACTCGTCGAGTGACTGGGTGTTCGGCGGGCGCTGCGGCAACACGAGGTAGCGGATTTCCGCAGTGCTGTCCCAGACGCGCACCTCGACGTCCTCGGGCAAGCTGACACCGAATTCGCGCAGCACACCGCGCGGGTCGATCACCGCCCGTGAGCGGTAAGCGTGCGACTTGTACCAGACCGGCGGCAGTCCGAGTACCGGCCACGGATAGCATGAACACAGCGTGCAGACCACCAGATGGTGCGTGCGCGGCGTGTTCTCCACCACGACCATGTGCTCACCCTGCATGCCGGCATAGCCGAGTTCCGCGATGGCGGAATCGGCGTTGCTGAGCAGTCGCTGCCGGTAGGAGGGGTCGGTCCAGGCGCGGGCCACGACGCGTGCGCCATTGCGTGGGCCGATCCGCTGCTCATAGCTATCGATTAGAAAATCCAGCGCGGCCGGGTCCACCAGGCCTTTGTCCACCAGCAGGGACTCCAGCGACTTCACCCGCAGCGCGATATCGGACGGCACATCGCTGTGCCCAGGAGCATCGTCCTGCGCGTGATCGGGCAACTTACTCATTGGACCACCACGATGTGGATGCTCCGGGTATCCGGGTCGAACAGGATTACTGCCTCCTGACGGTCAAGCTGTGCCATGACGTGGCTCACCTTTTCTTCCAAAGTGAATTCACGCATACCGTAGTCGGTACCTTCGCGCAACACGAAAGCTTCCACCACACCCCGCAGTGCGTCCGCGCTCAGCTCGCGGTGCGGGATCGGAAGTCCGTTCGTGCTCGAGCGTGGCATATACTGCATCTTACGTCGGAGGACGGACTTGAAGGAATGCCGCGATCAAGTTTGATAGTCGTGTATGCACTGGTCGCGGCCATTGTCGTGATGGTGCTGTCCGGAATCATTGGTTGGCGTGCCGCGCAATCGTCGGTTGCCGCGAGCCAGGCGATTGCGCGCAACAAGGACGCGCAGCTCAATCTGGACCGTACGCTGTCGGCGGTGCGGGATGCGGAAAGCGGACAACGTGGCTATCTGCTGACCGGGCGAGACACCTACCTGCAGCCGTACAACGCCGCGGTCGCTGACCTGCCGTCACGACTGTCACAATTGCGAGCCGGTGTTTCGGGCGATCCGACCGCCGTGCAGCAGGTGGATCGGCTGCAGGACACGATCGCCGCCAAGATGGAGGAGCTCGCGCGGACCATTCAGCTGCAGCAGAGCCGCGGCCGTGCGAATGCGATGGCCGAGGTACTGACCGACCGCGGTGCGCAGCTCATGGATGCCGTGCTGGAGCAGGTCGCGGTGCTGCAGACCCAGCAGTCGAAGCTGTTCGAATCCGAGATCCAGCAACTGAGTGCGGCGCGCGTGCGCGTCGCGATCAGCGTATTCGCGGTGCGCTTTCTGACGATCGCATTGCTGATCACGATGGTGCTGGTCGTGCGGCGCGAGACCCGTCAACTGCGGCTGAGCGAAGCGCGGCTGGCGATCACGTTGCGCAGCATCGGTGACGCGGTGATTGCGACCGATTCGCAGGGACGTGTGGTGCTGCTGAATACGGTAGCCGAGGAACTGACCGGCTGGACCAGCGCCCGCGCGCGCAATGCACCGCTCGATCGCGTGTTCAGGCTCGTCAGTGAGTCGCATCGCGAGCCGGTCGAAAGTCCGGTGGCGCGCGTCATGCGCGAAGGACGCGTGGTCGGCGTCGGCAACCACACACTGCTGTTGCGCCGTGGCGGTCGTGAGGTACCGATCGAGGACAGCGCCGCTCCGATCCGCGACGACTCCGGCGCGATCATTGGCGTGGTGCTGGTATTTCGCGACGCGACCTCGGAGCGCCAGCTCGCGCGGCAACTGCTGGAGGCGGATCAGAAAAAGGACGAGTTCATCGCGGTGCTGGCGCACGAGCTGCGCAATCCGCTGGCGCCGATCCTGCAAGCCGTTCAGATCTCGCGTCGGCCGGGAGCCACCCCGCAGCAGCTGAGCTGGAGTCTGGATGTCATCGCACGACAGGGCCGGGCGATGGGGCATCTGCTGGATGATCTGCTCGACGTGTCGCGCATCACGCGCGGCACGGTCGAGGTCAACAAGTCGCGTGTGCTGCTCTCGGCGGTGATCGATGGCGCGGTCGAGACCGCACGGCCTCTGATCCAGGACCGCCAGCACTCGCTGGTGCTCGACGTCCCGCCGCAGACGGTGATGATTGAGGTGGATCCGCTGCGCATCTCCCAGGTGATCGCCAATCTGCTGACCAACGCAGCGAAGTACACCAATCCGGGTGGAGTGCTGCAATTGAAGGCGAGCATTGACGAGTCGCTGCTGACGCTGTGCGTCACCGACAACGGCATTGGTATCGACCCGAAGGCGCTGCCGCGCGTGTTTGATATGTTCGTGCAGGTCAAGGGACCACTGGACCGCCAGGAAGGTGGCCTCGGCATCGGGCTCGCGGTTTCGAAGAAACTGGTGGAACTGCACGGTGGTTCGGTGGAAGCGCGCAGCGAAGGGCCGAACCGCGGCAGCGAGTTCATCGTACGCATGCCATGCGTGGTCGAGACTACCGAGATGCTCCCACCCGCGCCGGTGAGTCCTGCGGCGACCAAGCGCGGGCGACTTCGCGTGCTAGTGGCGGATGACAACCGCGATGC
>DATMRM010000320.1:0-7636 GCA_035566155.1 Steroidobacteraceae bacterium
GCTTCCACTACGCGACGCGCGCCGGAATCTCCTTCGGGATCGACGACATCGTCATTCCGGAGCAGAAGACCCGCATCGTCACCTCCGCCGACAACGAGGTGAAGGAAATCCAGGACCAGTACGCCTCGGGCCTGGTCACCAACGGCGAGCGCTACAACAAGGTGGTCGACATCTGGTCGCGGGCGAACGACCAGGTGGCGAAGGCCATGATGGAGAAGCTCGGCTCCGAGGAGGCCACCGACCTCAAGGGTATGCGCCACCGGCAGAAGTCGTTCAACTCGATCTTCATGATGGCCGACTCGGGCGCGCGTGGTTCTGCGGCGCAGATCCGACAGCTGGCCGGCATGCGCGGACTGATGGCCAAGCCCGACGGCTCGATCATCGAGACGCCGATCACGGCGAACTTCCGCGAAGGTCTGAACGTATTGCAGTACTTCATCTCGACGCACGGCGCCCGCAAGGGTCTGGCCGACACCGCATTGAAGACGGCGAACTCGGGCTACCTGACCCGTCGCCTGGTCGACGTGGCGCAGGACCTGGTGGTCACCGAAGAGGACTGCGGAACCACGAATGGTCTGTCGATGGCGCCGCTGGTTGAGGGTGGCGATGTGGTCGAAGGCCTTGGCGAGCGCGTACTCGGCCGTGTGACCGCGACCGATGTGCAGAAGCCGGGTACCGAGGAAGTGCTGGTGGAGGCAAGCACACTCATCGATGAAGGCCTGGTGCGCCTGATCGAGCAGGAAGGCGTCGATCAGATCAACGTGCGTTCACCGATCACCTGCCGTACGCGTTACGGCGTATGTTCCAAGTGCTACGGACGCGATCTGGCGCGTGGCCGGCTCATCAATATCGGCGAGGCGGTGGGCGTCATCGCCGCACAGTCGATCGGCGAGCCGGGAACGCAGCTGACGATGCGTACCTTTCACATCGGTGGTGCCGCATCGCGCGCCGCGGCGGCCAGCAGTGTGGAAATCCGTAACAAGGGCACGCTGCGGTTTCATCACATCAAGACCGTCGAGCACGAGAAGGGGCACCTGGTCGCGGTCTCGCGTTCGGGCGAGATCGGCGTGGTCGATGAGTTCGGTCGGGAGCGCGAGCGCTACAAGATTCCGTACGGCGCGACCATCAATGCGAAGGAAGGCGCGAAGGTACTGGGCGGCCAGATTGTGGCCACCTGGGATCCGCATACGCACCCGGTCGTCACCGAGGTCGCGGGCTTCATCAAGTTCCAGGACTTCGTCGATGGCATGACGGTGGCGACCCAGGTGGACGACGTGACCGGCCTTTCCTCCACAGTGGTCATGGACGCCAAGCAGCGCGGTGGCAAGGATCTGCGTCCGACCATCAAACTGTTGGGCCCGAAGGGCAAGGAAGTGACCTTCGCCAACACCAATATCCCGGCGGTGTACACATTGCCACCGGGCGCGCTCATCAACCTGGAGGACGGCGCCAAGGTGTCGGTCGGGGACATCATCGCCCGCATTCCTCAGGAATCATCGAAGACGCGCGACATCACCGGCGGTCTACCGCGGGTAGCGGATCTGTTTGAAGCTCGTAAGCCGAAGGATCCGGCGATCCTGGCGGAGAAGAGCGGCACGGTCAGTTTCGGCAAGGAGACCAAGGGCAAGCGTCGCCTCGTGATCACCAGCGATGATGGCGAGAAGTACGAGGAGCTGATTCCGAAGTGGCGCCAGCTGAACGTGTTCGAAGGTGAAACCGTCGAGCGCGGTGAGGTGATCGCGGACGGTGAACCCAATCCGCACGACATTCTGCGACTGCAAGGCGTCGAGGCACTGGCGAACTATCTGGTGCGCGAGATCCAGGACGTCTACCGGTTGCAGGGCGTGAAGATCAATGACAAGCACATCGAAGTGATCATTCGCCAGATGCTGCGCAAGACCGAAGTCGTCACCTCCGGTGAGACCACGCTGCTGCGCGGCGAGCAGATCGATCGCTCGCGCGCTCTCGACATCAATGATCGGGCCGAGACCGATGGCAAGCAGGCGGCGAGCCTGCAGCCCGTGCTGCTGGGCATCACCAAGGCATCACTGGCGACGGAATCCTTCATCTCTGCGGCTTCGTTCCAGGAGACCACTCGCGTGCTGACCGAAGCCGCGGTACGCGGACTGAAGGACGATCTGCGCGGCCTGAAGGAGAATGTCATCGTCGGTCGCCTGATTCCGGCGGGCACCGGCTTTGCGGCCCATGCACATCGTCGGCGCAAGCTGGACGAGAGCGGCCGGCGCAGCTTCATGGATGTCGGCGGTGCCGTTGGCGACATGGATGACGTCGGTGTGGGCGAAGAGGAAAGCGCTGCCGGCTAGTGCCGCAAGCTCGTTGCAATTTAGCTGCAAGCCGGCGCCGCGTAGTGTCACATCGCTACGCGGCGCCGCCGCGTTATGTCTACCCGATCCGGGGCGGTACCAGACGCCAGCGGGTGTCAGTCCTACAAGAATTCTATGTCCTACAAGCGCTTGCCGGCGGCGCGCAACGGCGCCATGTCGCCAGGTGCTAACATATTGGCAGCGCCGGAACTGTCGACTGATCATTGACAACGCGCGCCCGGTACTCTATTTCAGAAGAGTGGGATGAGCGCCAACAGCTCACGGGAAACATACTTAACTACATCCATGCCACCGATCGCCAGGACAGGTAGTCAGCGACCAGCACACCGACCCCTGAGTGTCGGGCGACTGATGGAGTATTCGGAGCTGCATATCGCACGTGCGGTCCACTCCGATCAACAGGACGAGGCGCAGCTCGCGACCCGCTTGCTCGAGAACGTTACGCTCTACAGCAGCTGGGAGCAGTCGCATGGGCGCTTCATGCGCGACGTTGCTGCCGCTGCGCGTCCCGCGGTGCAGTTGGTGGAACTGCGCAAGGTGTCGTTCAGCACGCTGCATCGTAAAGCTCCGTTCGAATATCTGCGCGACCGGCATATCACCGGCCCGGCGCGTCGTGTGCTGATTCAGCGGCTGTTCGGCACGCAGCACTACGGGCGGACGCTGGTGCGCGAGCATGCGGCGTACATCAGCTCGGCTTGCAGCTACATGTGCGCGGATTCGCTGTGTGGCGAGGTGCTCGGTGATCAGGTCTTCTGCGAGGCCCTCAGCAGCTATGAAGAGGCCTACGCCGAGTACTATCGGGCCTATTGCGATTCTCTGCTGGTCGAGGCGGCTGGCCAGGAGGCCACACCGCTGCAGTCATTGCTGCCGTATCTGCGCTATCAGCTCAAGGTGATTCGCGAACACCTGCTGGCAGGTGCGCCGCAGAAGAGTGACTTCAAGATGCTGCAGTCGCTGTACGCCAAGAGCGGCGACACACAGAAACTGCCGGTGCTCGATCTCAATCTCGCACTCTAGGATTCATCGCTTCAGCGACAGCTCGGTTCCGCCTTTCATCGGCAGCGTGATTGAAATGAAGCCGTTGCGCGGGTCGCGCACATACTCCAGATAGTCGGGTTCGCCGTTATCGTTCATCAGCATTCCGCCGCGCCGGATAGTGGGAGCCACTATCTCGACGACGTCCCGCGCAAGTGAGCGTGTGCCGTCGCCCGGCCAGCCATCAATCAATGCGAAGTCATACGGCTCGTCCAGATCCCGCAGTGTTTCGCGTGCATCGCCGAGTCGGATATTGACCCAGAAATCCACACCCGCTTGGTTCAGATTCTGCTCCGCGGTGCGCACTTTCTGTGGAACGATCTCCGATCCGATCACCAGGCCGTCCTGGTTGTCGCGCATCGCGGCCCCGAAATAGATCGCGGAGACTCCAACTGAAGTGGCGAAGTCGATGACGCGTCGCGCTCGCATCTGTCGGCACAACAGGTAGATGAGTTCGCCCTGTTCCTGAGAGATCGAGAAACCGTACTCGGCGTATTGGAAGGGGTCGTGAATGCCGCTGTGACGCGGACCGCCATCGGGCGGCCGGGTGCGCTCGGCTTCATCGCGCAACCGCGCCAGCACCGCGTCAGTGTTGACGCCCAGTGACAGCGGCCTGCGCGGTGCATGGTGTGGCGAGGCAGAAGGCGCCGTGGGCTCGGCCGCCTCGGGGCCAGCGAACAGGCGTCTGCCGAACTGTTCGAGCTGGGCCAGCACCAGCTCGGCGGCCGCCCGATGCTGGTTGAGATAGGCGCGACCGGCGGGCGCCAGCTCATAGAGCTTGCGGCCTGCCTCGGAGCTCACCGTGGTGTAGCCCAGCTCTTCGAGATACGTCAGGGCCGGATAGATCATGCCCGGGCTCGGCGAGTAGAAGCCGGAGGAGCGCTGCTCAAGCGCCTTGATCAGTTCGTATCCATGTCGAGGGCGTTCCTCGAGCAGCAGCACGAGCAGCAATTGCAGGTCATCCGAACCGATCTTTCGGCCGCGGATTCTGCCGCGGTGGCCAAAGCCGCCGTCCCCACCGAATCCGCCCGGATGGAAACCCTGAAAGCCACGGCCGCCGCGATGGCGGCCCATGAGTCCCAAAGAAGCTCGCATAAGGGGTGTCGTGTTCCGTTTTAGTCGACAGTTTTTAAAATATATCTTAAGACATATTTAAAGATATATCTTAATTCTAGTCAATCGTTTCTTTAAGCGCCACCCACCGCCTTGCTGGGCACAAGCGTCGTCTATACGCTGCCGCGCCTGCCACCATGCTGAACTTCTCCGATCTCACCCTGCGCCGAGGCAAGCGCGTGCTGTTCTCCGGCGCGAGCTTCAATCTGTTTCGGGGCGAGAAGATCGGGATTACCGGCGAGAACGGAAGCGGCAAGTCGAGCCTGCTCGCGCTGGTGCGCGGCGAGCTCACGCCGGAGGCGGGAAGCTTTGAGATGCCCCGGCAGCTCGCTCTGGCCCACGTGTCGCAGGAGCTGCTGCCGAGCGAGCGGCCAGCCATCGATTTCGTGCTGGACGGCGATCCGCAACTGCGCGAGCTGGAATTACGATTGCAGGAGGCGGAAACCGCAGAGGACGGCGAACATCTGGCAGAGCTGCATGCTCGCTACGGGGAGATTGGTGGCTACGATGCCGTCAGTCGCGCCGGCCAATTGATGCACGGACTGGGCTTCGCCGCGTCGGATGAACAGCGCTTCGTCAGCGCCTTTTCGGGTGGATGGCGGGTCCGTCTGAATGTCGCGCAGGCCCTGATGTGTCGTTCGGATCTGCTGTTGCTGGATGAGCCCACCAACCACCTGGACCTGGATGCCATCGTCTGGCTCGAGGGCTGGCTGCGCGAATACCCAGGCACGCTGCTCCTGATTTCGCACGATCGGGAATTCCTCGATCGGGTGACCAATCGCATCGTCAATCTCGATCATGGGCACGCGCGCGCCTATCGCGGCAACTACTCGGCCTTCGAGCAGCAGCGAGCGAGCGAGCTGGCCGAGCAGGCGGCACTGTATGCGCGCCAGCAACGCGAGATTCGGCATACGCAGTCCTTCGTCGAACGATTCCGGGCCAAGGCGTCGAAGGCCCGCCAGGCGCAGAGCCGACTGAAGGCCCTCGAGCGCATGCAGCGCATCGCCCCCGCACACGTGGACTCGATGTTCGAGTTCTCGTTCGCGCCGCCGACGAAGCTGCCCCGCCCGCTGCTGGCACTCGAGCGCCAGTCGGTCGGCTACGCCGCCCGCACCGTGGTGTCGGGCATCAGTCTGAGCATCGCACCCGGCGATCGCGTGGCGCTGTTGGGCCGCAACGGCGCCGGCAAGTCCACCGTCATGAAACTGCTGGCGGGGGCCTTAAGTGCATCGGTGGGTACGCGCACCGAGGCGCGTGACTTGAAAATAGGTTATTTCGCCCAGCATCAGCTCGAGCAGCTCAATGCGAAAGACACGCCCTGCCAGCATCTGCGCGAGCTCAGCGAGTCGATGGCGGATCAAGCCACCGAGCAGCAGCTGCGCGACTTCCTGGGCGCGTTTGGCTTTCAGGGTGACCGCGTATTTGAGCCGATCGCGCCGTTTTCAGGAGGGGAGAAAGCCCGATTGGTGCTGGCGCTGCTGGCCTATCAGCGGCCCAACCTGCTGCTACTGGATGAGCCGACCAACCACCTGGATCTGGAGATGCGCCAGGCGCTCGCCGTGGCGCTGCAGGATTACGAAGGGGCGGTCATGCTGGTGTCCCATGATCGACACCTGCTGCGGGTAGTCGCCGATCGGCTGCTGCTGGTCGATCAGGGGCGGCTCAGCGAGTTTGACGGCGATCTGGAGGACTACGCACGCCGGCTGAGCACGAATTCCCCAGCGCCCGCGCCACTGACTGCGACGGCACCCGCTGTTGCCGAGACGCCACGCGAGAGCGCCGAGGCGCGCAAGGCGCGCAAGCGGGCACAAGCCGAGTTCCGCAGCGCTTTGGCACCCCTGCGTGCGCGGATTGCCGAGCTGGAGCGAGAGCTGAACCGGTTGCTGGCCGAGCGTGGTCGGATCGAGCAGCAACTGGCGAATCCGCGATCCGATGCGGATCGCGCCCGCCTGGTCCAACTGGCGCAGGCCCGAGCCTCAATTGCCAAGCGCGTCAGTGAGGTGGAAAGCACCTGGCTGCAAGCTTCCGAGCAGCTCGAAGCACGTATCGCAGAGCAGCAAGACGTTGACTAAACACGTGTTGCTACCTAGAATCGCCGGCCTTTGTCGGTCGGCCCCTGAACACGGCCAGACCGCAAAACCGTGAACCAAGCGCCGGGCCGTCCCTTCGATGGGACGGCCCGGCGCTTCTCATACGCCGCATTACCGTCGATCTAGACTGTTGGAGTTTGAATGGCCACTACCGGTCAATTGATTCGGCAACCCCGCGCCTCGCGTGCTGAGAAGACCAAGGTCCCGGCGCTGGGCGCATCGCCCCAGAAGCGTGGCGTCTGCACCCGCGTCTACACCACCACTCCCAAGAAGCCGAACTCCGCGCTTCGCAAGGTGGCGCGTGTGCGACTGACGAATGGCTACGAGGTCAGCAGCTATATCGGCGGCGAAGGGCACAATCTGCAGGAGCACTCGGTGGTGCTGATCCGCGGTGGTCGCGTCAAGGATCTGCCAGGTGTGCGCTATCACACCGTGCGCGGCACGCTCGACTGCGCCGGTGTCGGTAACCGCAAGCAGGGCCGTTCCAAGTACGGCGCCAAGCGGCCCAAGAAATAACGAGGTATCAAGAATCATGTCCCGTCGTGCCGCTGCTCCGACTCGCACCATCCTGCCGGACCCGAAATTCAACAGCGATATGCTGGCGAAGTTCATGAACGTCGTTATGCACAGCGGCAAGAAGTCCGCCGCCGAGCACATTCTCTATGGCGCGATCGAGCGCATCGGTGAGAAGACCGGTCGGCAGGGGTCCGAAGCCATCGAACTGCTCTCGCAGGCGCTCGAGAACGTGAAGCCGGTGGTCGAGGTCAAGTCGCGCCGCGTGGGTGGTGCGACCTACCAGGTACCGGTCGAAGTTCGGGCCAGCCGACGCCAGACACTGGCGATGCGCTGGGTGATCGAGGCTGCACGTGCGCGCAGCGAGAAGTCGATGGCGTTTCGCCTGGCGCACGAGCTGCTGGATGCAGCCGAAAACCGTGGTGCGGCTGTGCGCAAGCGCGAAGACACCCACCGTATGGCGGAGGCCAACCGAGCGTTCGCGCATTACCGCTGGTAGCGCGGTAGTGGTTCTTTCCACAAGGGAGCAGGAGTAAATCG
>DATMRM010000321.1:0-7336 GCA_035566155.1 Steroidobacteraceae bacterium
GACCAACCTGATTCGCATCGTGCAGCACGTGCAGCCGGATGAACTCTACAATTTGGCGGCGCAAAGCCACGTTGCGGTGTCATTCGAAACGCCCGAATACACTGCCAATTCCGATGCGCTGGGAACACTACGGTTGCTGGAAGCGATCCGTATTCTTGGTCTCACGAAGAAAACCCGTTTCTATCAGGCCTCAACCTCCGAGATGTTCGGCAGGGTGCAGGAAGTGCCGCAAAAAGAAACCACGCCCTTCTACCCCCGTTCTCCGTATGGGGCGGCCAAAGTCTACGGTTACTGGATTACCGTCAATTATCGCGAGGCCTACGGCATGTATGCCTGCAACGGCATCCTGTTCAACCACGAGTCCCCCATCCGAGGCGAGACCTTCGTTACTCGGAAAATCACCCGTGGCCTGGCGCGCATTGCAGCTGGGCTGCAGCAGACCCTCTACCTGGGGAACCTCGACTCGCTGCGCGACTGGGGACATGCGCGCGACTTCATCCGGGCGCAATGGCTGATCCTGCAACAGGCCGAACCGGATGATTTCGTGATAGCCACGGGCGAGCAGCATTCAGTCAGGGAGTTCGTCACGCGCGCCGGGGCGCGTCTGGGAATGAATATTGAGTGGCGGGGCCAGGGTGTCGATGAGCAAGGGATCGATACCAAGACGTCGCGCGCCGTCGTCAAGGTGGATCCGCGGTACTTTCGTCCTACCGAGGTAGATACTCTGCTGGGAGATCCCACGAAGGCGAAGCGGACTCTTGGCTGGTCACCGGAGATCACTTTCGAGCAGCTCGTCGACGAGATGGTGGACGGCGACCTGGGACTTGCGAAGCGTGATGCCCTGATCGCTCGCGAGGGTTTTAAGACCTTTCATCATCATGAATAAGAGCTCAAAGATTTTTGTAGCGGGTCACGGGGGCCTGGTCGGTGCCGCAGTAGTACGACGGCTGCAGTCGGCGGGGTATTCCGGCATCCTGACGCGCAGCCGTGCCGAGCTCGATCTCACGAATCAGAGTGCGGTGCAGCGTTTTTTTGCCGATACCCGACCGGACTACGTCGTGCTGGCCGCCGCCAAGGTGGGCGGAATTCAGGCCAATGCAAGCCACCCCGCCGAGTTCATACAGGACAACATCGTCATCCAGGCCAACGTGATCGACGCGGCTTACCGCAATGGCGCACACAAGCTTTTGTTTCTCGGCTCTACCTGCATTTATCCGAAGCATGCACCTCAGCCAATGTCCGAGGACTGCCTGCTGAGCGGGCCGCTTGAGCCCACCAACGAATGGTATGCGGTCGCAAAGATCGCGGGGCTCAAGACCTGCCAGGCGTATCGGCGGCAGTACGGCATGGACGCGATTTCAGCCATGCCCACCAATCTGTACGGTCCCGAGGACAACTTCAGTCTGGAGAACTCTCACGTACTCCCGGCGCTGATTCGCAAGTTTCACGACGCCAAGGTGCGCGGCGATGCCAAGGTGACGATCTGGGGAACCGGAACACCGAGACGCGAGTTTCTCTACATTGACGACTGCGCCGACGCTCTGGTGTTCTTGCTCGAGAACTACAGCGATGAGAGCATTGTCAACGTCGGCGTGGGCAACGACCTGAGCATTCACGAGCTCGCCGAGCTCGTGAAGTCAAGCGTCGGTTTTCAAGGAGGGCTGGAGTTCGATACCAGCAAACCCGACGGCACTCCGCGCAAGCTGGTGGACGTCTCGAGGCTCACGAGCCTGGGCTGGAAAGCAAAAACCTCGCTGGCGGATGGCATCCGGCTCACCTACGAATGGTTTGCCGCTCATCACCACCGGCTGCGGCTCTAGAGCTCTAGGCGCCAGAGTCTCTCTATCTGCCTTTGAAGTCGTCCGGCACCAGCTGGTGTCGGCCCAGCAGTTTGTAGAAATCGGTGCGGTTGCGTTTCGCCAGCCGTGCGGCCTGGCTCACGTTGCCGCCGGTGATCTGCAGGATCTGCGATAGATAGCTGCGGGTGAATTCGTCGCGCGCCTCATCGAAGGACGGCAGCTTGCCTTGTGCGCCCCCGATCGACTGCTGCACCAGTTCCACCGGAATGATCGGCGTCTGCGACAAGGCGACATTCTGGCGCACGACGTTCTGCAGCTGTCTGACATTGCCTGGCCAGTCGCTCGTGGCGAGCAACTCGACCGCCTCGGGCGCGTAAATCTTGCGGGTGCCGCTCTCCTGTGTGATCGTCGCCAGAAAGTGCGCGACCAGCACCGGAATGTCCTCGCGTCGCTTGTTGAGCGGCGGCATCTCGATATGTACCACGTTCAGGCGATAGTAAAGATCCTCGCGAAACTGTCCACCCGCCATCTGCTGCTGCAGATCGCTGTGGGTCGACGAAATGACACGCACGTTGGCGGGAATGGCCTGGGTACTTCCCACTGGCCGAATGAGGTTTTCCTGCAACGCCCGTAACAGCTTGACCTGCAGGCGCATCGGCATGTCGCCGATCTCATCCAGCAGCAGTGTGCCGCCTTCGGCAGTCTGGAACAGACCGCGATGATCGTCGGTCGCCCCGGCGAAGGCGCCGGCGGCATGTCCAAACAACTCGCTCTCGAGCATGTTCTCGGCCATGGCGCTGCAATTGATCGACACGAACGGGCGATTGCGCCGGGGGCTGGCCTTGTGGATCGCCCGCGCCAGCAGCTCTTTACCCGTGCCGCTTTCGCCGGTGATCAACACGCGCGCGTCGGTGCCGGCCACCATGTGTGCCTGCGCCAGCTTTTCTTCCATGACGGGACTGCGGGTCATGAAGTCCGAACGCCAGTCCTGGTCATTGTCCACGAACCCGGAGATCTTCAGCGCCTTCTGCACCTGATCGAGCAGCTCCTGTTTCTCTACCGGCTTGGTGAGGAATCCGAACGCTCCCATCTGGGTCGCCTGCACGGCGTCGGGAATGGTGCCGTGCGCGGTCAGGAGAATCACTTTCAGGCCGGGCCATCGATTCTGCAGTTCCTTGAGCAGACCGATGCCGTCGAGCTGATCCATGCGCAGGTCCGAAATCACCAGATCAGGGCGGAAGCGCGTGGCAGCGGCCAGGGCCTGTACACCGTTTTCCATGGCTTCGACGTCATATTGTTCCGCGCGCAGGCGGATCGTTAGCAGGCGCAACAGACCTGGATCGTCATCGACGACCAGAATGCGTGCCTTGCGCTTGGCGGGCTGATTCATTGTGGCCGTCCTTCGCCGGGTGTTTTGCGGTCAGTGAGATTGCGCTCGATATTCGCAATGGCGTCGAGTTTTGCCTGCGCGTCCTCGAGCTGCTTGCGCAATCGCGCGTTCTCGTCCATCTCGGCCTGCAGTCGGCGTTGAGAGGCTGTATTGCGCTCACGATCCCCGCGTTGAGCGTCCATCTGCATTCGATCATTCTCTGCTTTGAGGCCGAGCTCCCGATCGATATCAGCCAGTTGAATCGCGGCCACCGCGCGCTCGATCGGCACCAGGGTCTCCGGTTGCGCCGTGAGCTGCCGCAGCAGCGTCTGTGACAGGTTCAGATCGCGTCCCGCATGCCCCGGCGCGGCCAATAGCATCGCATAGCGAAGCTGCACGCTGCCCTGAGGGGTGCGCTCAAAGGAGGCTCGCGCCGCTGAGAGGATTTCCGCCTGCTCCGCCGGCGGGGCCTGGGCCAGGTGCTGCATATTCTGAAAGATGCTGCCAACGAGCATCGCAGCGGCCGCGTCGCGGTCCTCGCTGACACTGTTGTCGCTGCGTGGCGCCGGCGCCACGGGCATGGTCGCAGGAGCGATCGTGCAGGCACTCAGGCACAGCGCAAGCAGCATCAGGACCTTACGCCGCATCGGCCTGCTTCTTGTTGGGGTCCGGGATCGAGGCGCGCAGTGGCATGCGAATGCGGAAGTGCGCCCCCGGGAACTCGCCGTCCACAATTTCGACGGTGCCCTGATGGACGTTGACGAACTCGTTCAGCACCGAGAGCCCGATGCCGGTCCCCTTGACGTGGCCGCTGGGCGCACGCCCGGTGTAGAAGGCATCGAATATACGGGCGCGCTCCTCCGGAGCGATCCCGGGACCGCTGTCCGCGACTTCCAGCTGCAGATCTTCGCCGCTGGCACCGGCCCGTACGACGATGACGCCGCCGCGCGGTGAGTACTTGATGGCATTGGACAATAGATTTTCCAGTATCAATCGAATCTTGCCCCGATCCGCGACCAGGGTGACGTCTTCAATCAGCACGTCCAGACGCACTCGCTGAGACACCAAGGTGAGCTGTTGGTTCTCAAGAACTTGCTTCACCACCGGCCGCAACCGAAACTCCGAGACCTCCAGTCCGGTGTTGTTGCTCTGCCACGCACTGAAGCTGAGCAGGTTCTCAATCAGACGCTGCAATTTAATGCCGTTGTCGCGCAGGATCTCCGTGACCTCCCGCTGTCCGGAATCCAGCTCGCCAACTGCACCGTCCATCAGCAATTCTGTGCCCTCGCGGATGTTAGCAAGAGGGGTCTTCAATTCGTGCGACATATGCCGCAGAAATCGGTTGCGCTCGTGCGCCAGTTCCAACAATCGATTGCGCAGCCATTCGAGCTGATGGCCCAGTCGTTCCAGATCCACCGGCCCGTCTACCGTGACGACGTTGGAGAAGCTGCCCCGGCCCAACTCGCCGATCGCACGGTCGATCTGACGCAGAGGTCGGCTCAGGCGCAGCGCGAAAATCAGCACCACGATCAATACCAGCGGCACCAGCAGTGTGGACTCGAGGAACAGTTCACGCTGCGCTCGGTCGGTCCCGATTTGCAGCGTACCGACATCCGCATCGATCTGCTGATTGACGAGTTTGACGATGCCGGCGGCGATCGCGTCGAGGTTGCCGAATGAGCGGTCCAGTTCGGCGCTCACCTCGGCGCGGTTGGCCGGCGCGCGCCCTTTGTCGATGATCGCGCGAATGCGCGCTTGCTCATCCAGCAGCAGCTGCAACTGGCTGCGGGCATTGGAATCCTGCAATCGGCCGCGCAACAGCGCGACGGTTGCGCCGAGTTTGTCGTCAGCTTCGCGAAAGCTTAGCAGCTGCGACTCGCCCAGTACCTGATACAGCCGAGCGGAGCGCTCGACCGAACCAATGTGCGTGAACATGTCTTGCGACTGCCGCGTAGTCTGCACGCTGTCTGCGACCAAGCGCTGGCTGGCATCGGTCAGGTGTCGCATTTGCAGTGCGGCGTGCACGATTGCGAGCAGCAGCGGGCCCGCCAGGATACCCAGACCCAGCAGCAGCAGCCCATTGAGAGATTTCGGAAGTAGCCAGGGCATCGAAATATTCTAAGCCACTAATGCGCGAGATCTAGCGTGACCTTCGGTGACCCAGGTCGCACGGACGCTAAATTTGAGGGCAATTACCACGGTTCGCGTTGCAATTGGCGCTCCCAGCGCAGCGCACTTTCGATGATCGCGTCGAGATTGTCGAGCTGGGGACTCCAGCCGAGCTGCGAGCGAATGCGCGTGGCTTCGGCCACCAGACTGGGCGGATCGCCTTCGCGCCGCGGCTCTTCCCTGATCGTCAGCTTCTGCCCCGCGATTCGTTGGACCCCATCCAGTACCTGCCGCACGCTATAGCCGTGGCTGTAACCGGCATTGAGAATCGTCGAGCTGCCGTCGCGACGCAGGTAGTCCAGCGCGTCCAGGTGTGCCCGCGCCAGGTCGGCGATGTGAATGTAGTCGCGTACTCCGGTGCCATCGGGCGTGTCATAGTCGGTGCCAAAGATTGAAACATGTGAACGCTTACCTACGATCGCCTCACAGGCAACTTTGATCAACAGGGTCGCCTTGCGTGTGGATTGCCCGATGCGTCCCTCGGGATCGCAGCCGGCGACATTGAAATAGCGCAGGCTGACGTAACGAAAATCGCTAACGGCGGCCAGATCGCGCAGGATCCACTCGGTCATGAGCTTCGAGGTACCGTAGGGATTGATCGGCGCGAGCGGCATATCTTCGCGCGCGACACCGGACGGCGGCGTGCCGTAGACCGCCGCCGTGGACGAAAACACGAACTGGCGCACGCCCTGTTGCATGCACGCCTCAAGCAGGTTGCGAGCGGCACAGGTGTTGTTGGCGTAGTACTTGAGCGGATCGCGCACCGATTCCGGTACGATGGTGTTGGCAGCAAAGTGCATGACGGTGTCCACATCGTGCTCGCGCAGCGCCTGGGCCACGAGCGCGCGGTCGCCGATGTCGCCGACGATCAGCGGTGCCGCGCGCACGGCCTGGCGAAAGCCGGTAGAGAGATTATCGATCACGACGACGCGTTCGCGGCGCGCTTGCAGCTGCAGGAGCGTGTGACTGCCGATGTAGCCGGCGCCGCCCGTGACCAGGATCGCCTTTGACATAGCGCCGTGACCTCACCATGTATAGATTGCAAGGTCGCGAATAATAACGGCATTTGGTTGCCATCGTACGTGGATATACGCACACCCTTTGCAGAATTGACGCCGGACGCGGTGCTGGACGCCGCGGAAGCGCTGGAGCTGGCGCCTGATGGGCGGCTGTTCGCGCTGAATAGCTATGAAAACAGGGTTTATCGCGTGGGACGCGTGGACGCTGAGCCGGTCGTGTTGAAGTTCTATCGCGCCCAGCGCTGGTCGGATCAGCAGATTCTCGAAGAACACGCATTTGGCTGCGAGCTGGCGGCGGCGGAAATTCCGGTCGTGGCGCCGCTGCAACTGCAGGGTCTGACATTGCATCGTCACAAGGCATTTCGGCTGGCCGCTTTTCCGCTGTGCGCGGGCTCGGCACCAGAACTCGATCAGCCCGGAGCGCGCGAGCTGCTGGGCCGCACGCTGGCGCGCATCCACGCGCTGGGAGCGCTGCGGCGATTTCAGTATCGTCCGAGTCTGGAGCGCGCGATGCTCGGAACGCGCGCGCGCGCCAGCCTGTTGGCTTCCCCGTTGCTGCCGGCGCACATGAAAGGGCGTTATGAAGAAGTGAGCTCGCTGCTGCTGCGTGGAATCCAGCGCGCGTTCCTTCGCGCCACGCCGGTGCCGATGATCCGCCTCCACGGAGACTGCCACCTCGGCAATATCCTGTGGCAGGCGCGTGGCCCGCTGTTCGTCGATCTGGATGATTGTTTGAATGGTCCACGCATCCAGGATCTGTGGATGTTTCTGTCCGGCAATGCGGATGAGCAGCGGGGGCAATGGGCCGAAATCGTCGAAGGATATCGTCAGTTTGGAACGATCGACTTCCGGGAGTTGCAGCTGGTGGAGCCGCTGCGAGCGCTGCGCATGCTCAATCATGCCGCGTGGGTGGCCGAACGCTGGCAGGATCCGGCCTTTCCGCGCGCGTTTCCGTGGGCTGCCGAACCGCGGTACTGGGA
>DATMRM010000322.1:0-2639 GCA_035566155.1 Steroidobacteraceae bacterium
GCTTGACCATTTCCGCGCTCGCGTGTTTGACAGCGAGGAACGCGCCGATCAGGTTGATCTTCAGGATTTCCGTCCAGTGATCCGCGGTCTGCTCAGGCATGGGCACCATACCGCCACTGACCCCCGCATTGGCGTAACACACATCGAGCGCACCGAATTGGCTCAGCGCCGTGGCGACGGCTGCGGCAATGTCCGCTTCCGAGGACGAATCCTTCACCAGCGCGATCGCGCGCCCACCCGCCGACTTGATCGACGCGACGGTCGCTTCCACTTCAGGGGCCCTGTCGAGTGCGACGACGGCCGCGCCCTCGGCGGCAAACAGCTGCGCACTGGCGCGTCCGATACCGCTGGCCGCACCCGTCACGAGCGCAGTCTTGCCTTGCAGGGTGTTCATGAGATCCTCGTTTTCTTATGCTGACATGATGAGGTTATCGTAAATTGACGGCACATGCCTAAATCGACCGGATTGCGACCCAGAGCCGTCTATCGGCACGCTGAACTCGACCGCATCCTGAACCCCCGCTCAATCGCCATCGTCGGGGCCTCACCGAAGCCCGGCTCCTTTGGCGATCGGGTGCTCAATCATATCTCGACCTTCTCCGGCGATATCTACCTGGTGAATCCGAAATATGACCGCATCGGCGAGCGCGACTGCTATGCCTCGGTGAAGGACCTGCCGGGCTCCCCTGACTGCGTTGCCGTGGCGGTGCCGCGCGAGTCGGTCGAGCCGATCGTGTGTGATGCAGCCTCGGTCAGCGCCGGCGGCGTGCTTCTTTACGCCTCCGGCTATGCTGAGATGCAGCGCAGCGAGCACATCGAGCAACAGCAACGCCTCAGCGCGATCGCGCGTGAGAGCGGACTGAAGATCATCGGTCCCAACTGCTTGGGGATCGTCAACTACCTGAAGCGCTTCCGCCTGTCATTCGCCGAATATCCCAAACCGCGCGATCAGCTCGGCGCGCTGATCGGCATCGCCAGTCAGTCCGGCGCGATGTCGCAGGCGATGTCGCAGGCGCTCGAACGCGGCATCGGTATCAGCCATGCGCTGTCGGCGGGCAACCAGTCGGACGTCGATGTGGCCGACTACGTGTCCTATCTGGCCGACGAACCAGGCTGTCGGGCCATCGCCTGCGCGTTCGAGGGCATGTCCAGTCCCGAGCGCATGCTCGAGGCCGCCCTGATCGCATGGCGCGCTGGCAAACCGCTGCTGATCAACAAACTCGCGACCGGCCGGGCGGGAGCCGAGGCCGCCCTGCGGCACACCGGCAGCGACGCCGGCGTCGATCAGGCGTGGCGTGACGTGTTCGAGCGCGGCGGCGCCATTGTGCTGGATGAGTTCGAAGGCCTGATGGAGGCTGCCGCATTCTTCGCCAAAGCACCGCCACCGGCCGCGCGCGGCGTCGCGGTCGTCGCCACCTCCGGCGGGGCCGCGATCCTGTGCGCCGACAAGGCCGATGAGCACGGTGTGCCGCTGCCACAGCCGAGTGAACGCGTGCACCGGATACTGGCCTCGCTGATCCCTGAATTTGGTTGTTCGCTGAACCCATGCGACGTCACCGGCCAGGTGGTCAACAATCCGCAATCACTCTGGGAGTGCGCGGACGCCTTGCTCTCGGATCCTGCCTTTGGTGCGCTGATCGCGCCGCAGACGGTGGTCTCGGAAATGAACTGGCAACCACGCATCGACGCGCTGCAGACGGTGTCGGCGCAGCGCGGCAAAATCACCTGCAACGTGCTGTTGTCCAACTGGCTGCAGGGCCCGGGACTCTATGAGTCCGAGCGCCACACGCACATCGCGGTGTTCCACTCGATGGATCGCTGCTTTCGCACCCTCGCCGCCTGGCACCGTCGTGCCGATCGGATGGCACGCGGCGAGCCATAAAATAAGGCGCCCTGATCACATCGGGCGCCGTGAGCCAAGCAAAGACTGCCGAGTGCCGCTATTTCGTGATGCCGTTCCACGTCAGCGACCGGTTGCGCGGGCGCGCAACCTGATTGGGTCTACTGCTCGGCCTTGCGAACCTCGAATCCGAGCCGCGGGAAGTGCACCACCACGGTACCGGCACGCGGGTCAGTGCGGCGCACGCCGATCTCCTCAGGCCGGGAAATCACCAGCTCGCCAACCATCGGATCGGTGCCGTAATCGGTCGCCGCCACGCTGACGCGAGAGCCGAACGGCAGACGATGGGTGTCCAGGAATTCTTCCGCACTGACCGGCGCGTGCTTCGAGGACGCTGCAATGTTGATCGCGGCCGCACTGTCCATCGGCTCAGACACGCCGTGGCCGATGGCTTTCATGCGCGCATACCAGCCTTGCACCTGAGGATAGTTGTCGAAGATCGCGGCCACCGGACCACCGCGGTGGATGAACCACAGGCAGTGATAGACCGAGAAGTCTGCAATCGATGCCGCAGCTCCGAGCAGCCAGGCGCGTCCATCGTGCAGCATCGCCTCGAGCTGCCCCAGATAGATCTTCATGCCCTGGATCGACTCGGCCGGCCGCATCGGAGGAATGTTGCTGCGAAACGCGGCGCGATCCTCACGAAAGGCCTTCAGCGCTTCCGCAGGCTGACCACTGAACATGTGGGCCGCGCCCTCCGGCTGCAGCGCATAGGGAATCGCGGTCCAGAACAGCGTGA
>DATMRM010000323.1:0-5933 GCA_035566155.1 Steroidobacteraceae bacterium
GAACAGGGACTTGAACTCGGACGGGCCCAAGGGATACGCGAGGTCGCGGAGCGCGCGCAGTCGGGCCTTGGCGCGCTGGCGAAAGTGGCCACGGCGGCGGAGGAGGCGTTTGCGCTTGAAAGCGCGCAGCTCGCGGATGCCTGCACCGAGATTGTGGCCGAGGCGTTTGTCAAACTCGCCGGCCGACGTCTCGGCACCCGAAAGGCCGCCGTCAGCGTGGTGCTGCAGGTGCTCAAGCGCATCAAGGATGGCCGGGAGCTGACGATCAAGGTCAGCGCGGCGGATCTGCCGATGCTGCAATCGCAGGAATCCGACATCGCACGGGTGCTCGGAACGCGTCGATGGACCCTCATGGCTGATGCGCGCGTGAGCCTTGGCGGTTGCCTGGTGGAATCGGTGCTCGGCACGCTCGACGGGCGGCTCGAAGTACAGTTGCGCGAGTTGTTCGAGACGCTGCGAGCGGCCAGGGTTTCACGGCTGGAGGTTGAGTGAACCGTCCAGCGCATCTGCTGAGCAGCCTGCGATCGGCCGATTGGATCAGACGCACCGGCCAGGTGGTGCGCTTCGTGGGCCTGAGTGTGGAGTCTCGCGGTCCGGACGCGCACCTGGGCGAGATCTGCGAGATTCAGGCTCATACTTCGGGCGCGAGGATTCCCGCGGAAGTCATAGGACTTGCCGAGGGGCGTGTGATGTTGATGCCGGACCAGGATCTCTACGGCATCGAGCTGGGCGACGAGGTGACTGCCACCGGCCAGCGCGCGCATGTCCTGGCAGGCAGGCATCTGCTCGGCCGTGTCATCGACGGCAACGGCGCGCCGCTGGATGGCAAACCGTTGTCGCCGGGCGGGCTGCGCTATGCGCTGTATCCCAACCCCATCAACCCTCTGGGCCGCGGCCTGGTGTGCGAGGTGCTCGAGACCGGTGTTCGCGCCATCGACACGCTGTTCACTTTGGCGCGCGGTCAGCGCGTCGGCATCTTCGCGGGTAGCGGAGTGGGCAAGTCCACGCTCCTCGGTATGCTCGCGCGCCAGGTGCAAGCCGACGTATCCGTGGTCGCATTGGTTGGGGAGCGTGGACGCGAAGTCAAGGCCTTCGTTGAAAGCGGCCTGTCGGCAGCGGCGCGCGCTCGCACCGTCGTGGTGGCAGCCACTTCCGATCAGCCACCCTTGATTCGGCGGCGCGCGGCCTTTCTGGCTACCGCCGTGGCTGAGTACTTCCGCGACCAGGGCCTGCATGTCTGTCTGACGATGGATTCACTGACGCGCGTCGCGATGGCGCAACGTGAAATCGGACTGGCCAGCGGGGAGTTGCCTACGGCGCGCGGCTACACGCCCTCGGTGTTCTCGTTGCTGCCGCGCCTGCTGGAGCGCGGAGGCGTACGAACCGAGGGCGGTTCACTGACCGCGCTGTACACGGTGCTGGTGGAAGGTGACGACATCGAGGATCCAATCGCGGACAACGTGCGCGCCATTCTCGACGGACATATCGTGTTGTCGCGCCAGGTGGCTCAACGCGGGCGTTTTCCGGCCATCGATGTTTCCCACAGCATCAGCCGCCTCGCCGCGACCGCGGCAGCAGCTCACGAGCATCAATGCGCGAACGAGGCGATGGAGTTGCTGGCGCTGTACGAGTCCGCGCGCGATCTGATCGAAGTCGGTGCGTATCGCGCAGGGGCCAATCCGGCGTTGGATCGCGCCGTGCAGCGGGTGCCGGTGCTGGAAAAATTCCTGGCACAACGCCCCGATGAGATTGAGCCCCGTGGCGCGGCGCTGGCCAAACTGCGGATGATTCTGGAGCCGCAAGGAGGCGACGGTGCCGCGATCCGCAAGACACGATAGTGCGACGCTGCGCACCCTCGAGCGCCACCGGGGCGTCGCAGTCGAGCAGGCGCAGGCACAGCACCAGCAGCGCGCAACCGAGCAGACGCGCGACGAGGCCGCGCACACGCAGCTGCAGCGCTCGCTCGAGTCCACTTATTCATCGCTGCGTGCGCTGGTGCAACCGGGGGAGATACTGGCGGGACCGAGCCTGTCTCTGTCCTATGAGTATGCGCGATCGCAGGTCGCGCAGTTGCAGCAGGCCGCGCTCATCCGGGAACGCAGTCGCGCTCTGGTGGACGAAGCGCAGGCACAGTTGGCGGCGCGGCTCGAGGAATTGAAAGTGATTGAGCGTCTGCGGGAGCGCAGACGCCGCGGGGTTGCACGCTGGGTCTCGCGCCGCAATCAATGGCGGATCGATGAGCTGGGTACGATCAAAGCTTGGTATAGGGAGGGACTATGGCGGTCAGTGGAATAGGCATCGTGAACTCGAACACCGCGACGCAGTCGGTGACATCCACGCTTACGCAGCAGGATTTTCTGAGCATTCTGCTCACCCAGTTGCAGTTCCAGGACCCCCTGAAACCGATGGATGACGAGCAGTTCGTCGCGCAGCTCGCGCAGTTCAGCGCGCTGGAGGTCAATACCGAGGAGAGCGCAAAACTCGACGCGTTGATCTCGTTTGCCAGCATCAATCAAGGCGTAGGCCTGGTTGGCAAGAGTGTGGTGATCAGCGCCAATCAGGGCGGGATCAATGGTGCCGCCAGCGCCACGGGCACGGTGACGGCCGTTTCCTTCGACAGCGGCGAGCCGTTGCTCACCGTGACGACCAGCAGCAACACCATCACCAACGTACCACTCACCAACGTGACACTGGTCCATCAGTAGCAACCGAACCACCGTGTCGCGCGGCACACGGCCATGACTGAGCGAGGAGAGAGCACATGACGATTCTGAACGCTGTCTACACCGGTATGTCCGGCATGCTGGCCTACCAGCAGGGCCTCACGATCATTGGCAACAACGTCGCCAATCTTGACACCTCGGGATTCAAGTCCACCGAACCGTTGTTTGAGGATCTGGAGTTCCAGACCGGAACCGGCGGGTTTGCCGGCAGTCCGGGTACCCCGACGATCGGCGGGGGTGTGAGCGTGGACGACACTCACGTGTCGTTTGCGCAGGGGAACGAGCAGGCGACCGGCGATCCGCTGGACGCAGCCGTCAACGGCCTCGGGTTCTTCGTCGTGCAGCGTAACGGCAGCGACTACTACACCCGCGCCGGCCAGTTTCAATTTGATCAGGATGGTGATCTGGTGCAAACCACCACCGGCGCGAAGGTCATGGTCTCGACCTCGACCTCGGCCATCGGAAGTTTCAACATCAAGGCCTATAACTCGTACGCACCCGTGGAGACGACCACCGTCGCGTTGAGTGGCAATCTGGCGAGCAGTGGACAGACAGCACCCTATGTGCTGCCCGGAATCACCGTGGTGGATGGTGGCGGTGGCACCGAAACCCTGCAGGCAACCTTCACGCAGGACAGCGCCAATCCGCTGCATTGGACCGTACAGGTACAGGATGCCAGCAACAAGATCATTGGCACGGGCGATCTGTTCTTCAATGCCGACGGCTCGCTGGCAACCACGACGACCCCGATCGTCGTTACCGTGACGCCGAGCAAGGTGCCGGCGTTCAAGATCAATCTGACCTTCGGTACCGCCGGCGGCTTCACCGGCGTGACCAGCCTCGCGTCCAATTCGAGCTCACAGCTGCAAGTGGCCTCGCAGGATGGAGTGCAGCTCGGCACGCTCACCGGGACGTCGTTCGGCTCCGACGGTTCTCTGACGCTCACCTATTCCAATGGCAAGACTCTCAACCCCGCCAAACTGCTGCTCGCGCAGTTCGAGGCGCCGCAGCAGCTCAAGGCCGTGGACAACGGTCTGTTCTCCGCGGTAGGCAACGCGCTGCCGGTCCTGGGGACGGCACTCAGCACCAACTTTGGCAGCATCGTGGGCGGTGAGGTAGAGATGTCCAATGTGGATCTGTCGCAGGAGTTCACGGAGCTGATCATCATTCAGCGCGGCTATCAGGCAAGCTCTCAGATCGCCTCCATGGCCAATGACATGATGCAGCAGCTTCTGACGATGGGGAATCAACGATGAGTGCAGCGCCCGCTGCGATACATGCCGTGCCTTATCTGCTGCTGGGGGAGAGTCGCCAGCGACAGCTGCAAGAGCGGCTGAGCGAACTCGTGATGCAGTGGCATCGCACCTGGGCGCCAGAGCGTTCGACGCAACCTTCGGTGCAGCTTGGGCCCGAAGGCGAAGCGCAAACGGTGCGAGGGGAGGCGTGGACGTACCGGGTGCTCAGCGGCGCCGACACGCTCATGCAGATCTGCGTGCGCGCGGATCTCTTGCGGATCCTGTGCGGTGTGGGTGCGGGCGAGGGCGTGTTTGCGGCGGGTTTCGCACCCGCACCGGCGAGTCTTGCAGCGGAGCTGACGCAACAAATCCTGCTGGCGCTGGGCCAGCAGGTCGTGCGCGCGGCACTACCCGCAGCCGAGTGCACGGTGCAGCGATTGGTCGGCACGAACTGTCCGGATATCGTCAGCGGCGTGCGCATCCTGAGCGTGTTCATGAGCGCTGACCGGTCGCGACCGACGGCGTTGTTAACGCTCTCACCGACGCTGACCGACGCGCTGCTGGGTGCACGGCCGGGGCCGGCGCTGCGCGAGCCGATGGTGGGACGTCGCCAAGCCAGCAGCGAGCAGTTGATCCGGCTGCGCGCGGTGCTCGGCGTCGCCACGGTGTCGTGGCAGGAGCTCAATGCGCTGTCCGTTGGAGACGTCATCGTACTGGACCAGGCGCTGTCAGCGCCGTGTTCGCTCATGGCGGGTGATGAGCGCGAGATCGCCGACGTTGCGCTGGGGCAGATGGACAACGTCATGGCCGCGCAGGTAACGCGCCTTCGAGGTGCGCCACTCGCCCGTGAGATGCCGAAATGAATACCTTTAGATGAAGGACGGTGAAATGACTCAAACAGTGGTGAATCGACTCGACATGCCGGCTCTCGCTGCTGCGACGGGACCCAAGGGACAATCCCTGGGGCAGCGCCTGGATCTGGTCGAGCAGGTCAAAGTGCAACTATCGGTCACCCTCGGAGATGCGGAGGTCACGATGGCTCGCCTGTTTGCACTGGCAGCGGGTGATGTCGTGGCGCTCGATCGGCAGGTAGACGCCCCAGTGGATGTGCGCCTGCACGGCAAGCTCATTGCTCGAGGCACACTGGTTGCCGTCGGTGACAAGTTCGGAATCCGCGTAACGGAAATTGCCACTCCCGGCTGAGTCGCGCCGTGCCCCTGAGACTCATGATTGTGCGCGCGCTGTGCATCGTGGCGTTGCCGCTGTGGGCGCCGGCGATGTCCGGCGCCAGTGTCGATTCGCCACTGCCGCCTCCCATTGCGGGGATGCGTGCGCAGCCGGACGTGGGCCTGCCCAGCGCGTCCCGCGTGATCATCGGCGTGGCGATCACCTTTGCACTGGCGGTCGGCGCGATCGTGCTCATCCGACGCTTCGCGCCGAATGCCGCCACACGCTGGGGCGGCGGATCCACATCGTCGATAAAGTTGCTGGCGCGCACCCAGCTCAGCAGAACGCTGTGCGCGCAGGTCGTGGAATTCGAATCGACCCGAATACTGATCGTCGAGGCGCGCGAGGGTGTCGGGCTGACGCTGTTGCCCAAATCCGAAACGCCCGGGCGACCCCCTTCCCCATGACGGGCGCAGCGCAGCGTGCAGCAGGCTTTCAGCGCGCGGCGGCGCGGCGCAGATATGGCGTGTTGCTTGCAAGCGTCATCGGCATGCTCATGGCGAGTGCTTTGATGTCCACCGCCCTCGCAGCCGCTCCGAATTCATTGGGACTGAGTATCGAGGTTGGAAAACCCGGCGCGGTTCCCGTGGCCGATGCGCTGAAGATCATCCTGATGCTCACCGCCCTGGCACTGGCGCCCGGCATCCTGATCGCGATGACCTCGTTTACCCGCACGATCATCGTGCTGTCGATGATTCGCCACGGCTTTGGCATGCAGGATACGCCACCGAATCTGGTGCTGCTCAGC
>DATMRM010000324.1:0-6391 GCA_035566155.1 Steroidobacteraceae bacterium
GTCGCGCGCGGCAGCTTCTTTTCCATTCTGGGACCTTCGGGCTGCGGCAAGACCACGCTGCTGCGGATGATCGCCGGCTTCACGCCGCCGGACAGCGGCACGATCCACATCGGCGGACGCAACATGCATCAGGTGGCGCCCAACCGCCGGCCGGTGAATATGGTGTTCCAGCAGCTCGCGCTGTTCCCGATGATGTCGGTCGGCGAGAACGTCGCATTTGGTCTGGCCCGTCGGGGCGTGAAGCGCGCCGAGCGCACGCGGCGCGCCGAGGCGATCCTCGAGCGCGTCGGACTGGCCGGTGCGTCGCGCAAGCGCATCGAGCAGCTCTCCGGCGGACAGCGCCAGCGCGTCGCGATCGCGCGCAGCCTGGTCCTGGAGCCGACGCTGCTGCTGCTGGATGAGCCGCTCGGCGCGCTGGATCTGAAGCTGCGCGAGCACATGAAAATCGAGCTGAAACAGTTGCAGGCCGCGTTCGGCACGACCTTCGTCTATATCACGCACGATCAGTCCGAGGCGCTCGTGCTGTCCGATCAGGTCGCGGTGATGAATCGCGGCCGCTTCGAGCAGATCGGCACGCCGCAGCAGCTCTACTACCGGCCGGGCAGCGCATTCGTGGCCGGATTCGTCGGTGCCAACAATCGCATCGACGGGCACGTGACCGCACAGGACGGTGAGCTCGCCGAACTCACCACCGCGCAGGGCTGGGTGATCCAAGCTCAGCGCAGCGGCAGCCTCAGCACCGGCAGTGCGGCGGCGGTGTTCGTGCGACCGGAGGCGGCCACACTGGAACGCAGCAGCGGGCAGCTGCCGGCGCAGTCGCTGAAGTTCGGCGCCCGGGTGCAGAGCCTGCTGTTCGACGGCGCGAACTCCGCGGTGCTGCTGCGCGAAGAGCGCAGCGGCACCGAGTTCCGCGTCGCGCTGGCGCAGACCGGGCGCTTCGCCGATCTGCAGGCCGGAGAGCCGGTGCTGTTTGGTTTTGAGCCGCAGCGTGCGATCTGTTTTCAGACCTGACGCTCGAGCGATGCCGAAACGCACACTGATTCTTGTCCTGCTGCTGGCGCCGGCACTGCTGTGGCTGCTGCTGCTGATCATCGTGCCGCACCTGGAGCTGGCGCTGCTGTCGTTGCGCGAGCGCGTGGCTCCCCACGAGTATCGGGCCTCGCTGATGCAGTACCAGACCTTCTTTCGCGAGCCGCTGTACTGGCAGGTATTCGTGCGCACCGCGATCGTGTCCGCGGTCGCGACCGCATTGACCCTGCTGGTGGCCTTTCCCATTGCCTGGGTCATTACCAAGCTTGCGGGAGCGCGCGCCGGCGGTGTGCTGTTCCTGGTGTGCCTGATCCCCTTCTGGGTCAGCGAGACGGTGCGCTCACTGGGCTGGCTGATTCTGCTGCGTGAGTCGGGTGTGCTGCCGGCGTTGCTCGTGAGGTTGGGCCTCACGCCCGTACCGGTGGAGATGCTCTATCACGACGCGACCATTCTGGTCGGACTGGTCTATACCTCGCTGCTGTTCATGGTGGTGCCGCTGGTGAACACTCTGGAGAGCCTCGACAACGCGCTGATCGAGGCTGCCTACAACCTGGGCGCCAGCGGGTTCTCGATCCTGCGGCGCATCGTCATTCCGCACGCGGCGCCCGGCATCACCGCCGGGTGCATCGTGGTGTTCATGCTGACGCTGGGCAACTATCTGACCCCGACGCTGCTCGGCGGCAAGAACTCGCAGTGGTTCACGGAGCTGATCTACACGCAGTTCATCGTGCGCTTCAACTGGGAGCAGGGTGCCGCCTTCGGCTTCCTGCTGCTGGCGCTGTCCACCGCAATCGTCGCGCTGGGCCTGCGGCTGTCGGGACAGCGCTTTGTGGATGTGATGCGGCGCGCATGATCGCCTCACTGCCGCGTCCGCTGTGGCTGCGCACCACGACGATGCTCTACATCGGCGCATTTCTGATCTTCCTGTTCCTGCCGTTGCTGACGGTGGCGGTGTTTGCGTTCAACGACGCCGACTATCCGGCCCCTCCCTGGCACGGCTTCACGCTCGACTGGTTCTTCGGCAACGGGTCGCGCGGACGGGTCGGACTGTTCCACGACAGCGAGCTGCTCGGCAGTATCTGGACCAGTGTCGTGGTCGCCACCTGGGTGACGGGGCTGTCGGTGCTCATCGGCAGTGCGAACGCATTCCTGATGGAACGCTACCGCTTCCCGGGCAAGCAGGCGCTCACCGTGCTGATGCTGCTGCCGCTGGTCGTCCCGGGTGTGATTCTCGGCATCTCGATCCTGGCCTTCTTCAGCCGCATCGCGCAGCTGGGCGATGCGCTGTTCGGCTGGGAGCTGGACTTTCTGCGGCCCGGACTGCCCCTGGTGGTGCTCGGCCAGTTCTCCTACATCGTGACGATCGCCACACTTCTGATCAGCGCGCGGCTCAAGCGTTTTGACCTCTCCCTGGAGGAGGCGGCCCTGAACCTTGGCGCATCGCACGCGGCGGTCCTGCGCACGATCACGTTGCCGTATCTGCGCCCGGCGCTGCTCGGATCGGCGGCAATTTCTTTCCTCATGTCGTTCGAGAACTTCAATACCACCCTGATGCTGGTCGGGGCGGATGCGCCCTTGACGGTGGCGATGTATGGTCGCATGCGGGAGGGTGCCAGCCCGGTCCTGAACGCGGTCAGCCTGTTCCTGATGACCGCCTCGGCGCTGCTGGCCCTTGCGGTCATGCGGCGTGAGCGGCAGCCAGCGTGACCGTTGTCCGCTGTGGGGCCGGTTCTTGTTAGTATTCTGCGGAATGGATGCTGGTTCAGGACGCCGCCCGACCCTAACATGCCGCCATGAGTGACGCTGCCCAACAAATGGAGGCCCCTTCGCAACCAACGCAGGCGCCTCCCCCGTCTGCCGAACCGACCCCGGCGGCCCCTCCGAAGACGGTGACGCTGGCGAACTTCCTGGAGAACTCCGTGGTTCTGGCCAGCGCCACGGTGTCGATTGAGTGCGAGTACATCGGTGCCCGCTACGACCTGGTGGTCCCGGATGTGCATCTGTTCTGCAATTCCCCGTTGTGCGGCAAAGTCATGGCCTTTGCCCCGGACGCGGCCCGCTGGACCGTGCCGGACCGCACCAGCTGGATCGAGCTGAAGTTCCTGCGCTACACCTGCCGCAGCTGTCAGAAGTCCCCGAAGCTCTACGCGGTGCGCATCCGCTTCAGCAACGAGTCGCTCAACGAGGCCGCATTCACCAAGATTGGCGAGGAGCCGCCCAATATTGGTCCGACCCCGAAGTCGCTGCGCGATCTGCTGGGTGATGCGTGGGTGCTCTATCTCAAGGGGGTGCGCGCAGAGATGGCGGGCCTGGAGCTGGGCGCTTTCGTTTATTACCGGCGCGCGGTCGAGCGTATCTGGCCTGCGCTGCTGGACAAGTTCATCAAGCTCTCCCAGTACGACGCATCGCTCGATCAACTGCGTCAGCTGCAGGATGCCAGGGAAGCCAAGCCCATCAACCGCTCGATGGAAGGGGCGAAGGAATCGATCCCGACCACGCTCTATGTGGATGGCAAGAATCCGCTCGAGGCGCTGATCGAGGCCTACGGCGATCGCACCAAGGAATACCCTTCCGCCGAATGCACCGCACGCGCCGAGGGCATGCGTCGCGCGCTCAATCAGCTCGCCAGCATCGGCAGCGGCTGATGGTCGGCGCCGCGTGCTATCTGCGCGGCGCCAGGATCTCGTCCAGCAGCGCGGGTGCCGCGGCGGCATCGCGTTCCAGATGCGGGTAGCGCAGTCCGCCGTGATAGTCGATCACGGCGATCTTGTAGTGTCCGCCGTTGCGCACGATCAGCTCGATCTTGGCCGGCGTGCCCTTGGCGGCCCTGATCGCATCGCTCAGGGCTTCCGCGTTGTAGGCATTGCCGTTGACCGCAAGAATCGCGTCGCCGTCCAGCAGGTTCGCCCTGAACGCCGGACTGTCCCAGATGACGGTGGCAATGACGCTGTCTTTCTGGTCGATCTCCAGCCCGATCGAGTAGGTCTGGTTGTTGCGGTGGCGGCCATCCTCACTCTGCTTTTCGTACTCGCTGGGCGTCTCGGTGTACA
This sequence comes from Steroidobacteraceae bacterium, assembly GCA_035566155.1. Taxonomy (GTDB): domain Bacteria; phylum Pseudomonadota; class Gammaproteobacteria; order Steroidobacterales; family Steroidobacteraceae; genus FEN-1191. Next base: position 4,080 of record DATMRM010000324.1, read on the forward strand.
CCAGGTGATAGCCACCGCGACGCAGCCCATCCAGCGGCGCCGGTTTGCCGACGCTGTCGGTGCGCTCGTGCAGGAACTTCGCCCAGTCGTAGGGTTCCACCGCATTCAGCGCCGCAACCACGTCATCGAAGGTGTAGGTGAGGGTCACATAGCTGCCGTCCTGGACGCCGAAGAACGCCCGCGCGAAGTCATCCAGCGAGCGCCTGCCCCTGGAGCGTTCACGGATCAGCGTGTCGGCGTCGAGCCAGATCAGCAGTCCCTCGTGGTAGTAGTCCTCGGAACGCTGCCAGTCGCGCCACGGTTCCGGCCGGCGCATCTGAAAGATCGGATCGTTGGTCGTGTCCTGCAGGGGACGCCACTCACGCCCGGTCTGTGACTCGTAGAATGCCGCGGTCATCGCCAGCTGATCGAGCGCCTGTTGCCGTGTGCGCAGCCCCGAGCGCCCGGCCAGCACGCTGCCCCAGTATTGCGTCTGTCCCTCGTAGACCCACAGCAGGCTGTCCTGCATCGGCACATTGAAATTCGGCGTCCACAGGTCCGCCGGGCGGCGGAATTTGCCGTTCCAGGAGTGCGTGAATTCGTGCGGCAGCAGATCGCGTGCCCACGCGGTCTTCTCCCACGCGCTGAACAGATCCGGATTGGCGCCATTCTCCGAGGACTGGTGATGCTCCAGACCTTTCTGCAGCACTTCCTCGCTCAACGAATACAAAAAATCGTAGTGCGAGTAGTGATGCGAGCCGAACAGTTTGTACGCCTGCTGCACCAGCGCGCGGTGCGCCGCGAGTTGCTCGGGTCTCACGTACAGCGCCTCGGCTCTGTCCGCGAACAGGTCCAGGTGCACCGGGACCACGCCGCCCGGATCCAGGTCCAGTTGCGCCGTGTAGCGCCCGGCGTAGACCGGACTGTCCACCAGGGTGTTGAGCGTGACGGTTTTGAACGTGGTTTGCGTGCCGGCGTCGGCCAGCGGCTCGAGCGCCGAGCCGAGCTTCCAGCCCTCGGGCAGCGTCAGCGAGGCCTGCACCGGAATCTGACGCGAGTAGTAGCCCGCCGGATACAGGATCAGGGCGTTCCAGTTGAGGATCATCACGTTCTGGCTGATCTCGGGTCGCCCACGAGCGGCGACGCCCGACAGGTACTGAAAGTCCAGCTCCACCGATGAGGATCCGGCCGGAACGGGCACGTGGAAGGCGAACACATCGATCGTATCGCGCGTCCAGCTCAGCGGATTGCCGTTCGCAGCGATCGTCAGACCCGCGAGCCGGTCCAGAGGACCGCTCGGTCCGTGGCTGCCTGGCAACCACTTCGGGAACAGCAGTACCGCGTCAGCTCCCAGTCCGGTGATGCTCTCGTGCACGTGCACAATGCGATGCTGCAGATCGCTCGCGTCCACGCTCAGATGTATTTCACCCGGGTAGGGCCTGTCTTCGGGGGCGGGGATCGGCGCTGCGGCCACACCGGGGAGGGAGGTAAAGCTGATGGCTGCGGCAAAGATCGCCAGGACGGCGGGAAATCGCTTCACGGCCGACACACCTCGTTGCTCTTGTTCTGTGCCGCCTTAGTATAAAGCCTGAGTCGTCAGTGGTCCCCGCCTGACAACTGTTGGTATCGCTCGGCCGTCATCCCGGGCACCTTGCGCAGGAACGCGACCACATCCCAGATGTCCTCGTCGTCCAGCGTTTTGCGCCAGGAGGGCATCGCGCTCATCTTGATGCCGTGCTTGACGATCCAGAATGCCTGCCCAGGATCGTTTACCCCTTCCTGCGACAGATTCGGCGGATGAGGGTACATGCCGCGACGTACGTCGGCTTTGTCACGGTCCACGCCGGGCGCCAGATGACACAGCGGGCAGTGCGCGGCGTAGTAGGCGGCCCCCTCCCGGATGCGGGCGTCGTCGTCCAGATTCGGCGGCACCGCCAGCGTGCGCGAGCGCACGTCGATCGAGCGCTGCCGCAGCTCTTCGATCATCGCGAACACCGCTGTGGTGTGATGATCATCGGCACCGATGTTGTACGCGCCAGAAGTCACAAACACGGCGGCTCCGGCTCCCAATGCGGCCAGCGAGCTGACCAGCGTGACCGCGACTGTGGCGAGTGTGCGCATGCCGCTTACTCAACCGTGATCGTTCCGATCATGCGCGGATGGATCGTGCAGGTGTAGTGATAGGTACCCGGCTTGTCGAACTCGTGTGAGAACGACTCGTCGGTATCCAGCGCGGACGATCGGAACAAGCCCTCGTCGCTGGCGATCGTGTGCGGCTCCTCATCCTTGTTCATCCAGGTGATCCTGGTGCCGGCTTTCACCTTCACGCTCGT
>DATMRM010000325.1:0-4355 GCA_035566155.1 Steroidobacteraceae bacterium
AATCACCACCTCCTCGCGCTGCTCGCGGATGTCGAGCCGAATCTGTCCGCCGCGATCGGTGTACTTGGCGGCATTGGTGAGAACGTTGCCGATACATTGCGCCAAACGCGTAACATCCCCGTCCACGTACAGCGGACGATAGCTGGTGGTCACCGACACGTGATGCTGCCGCTCGTTCAGCAACGGATACACGGTCTCGAGCGCCTGACTGACGATGCCGCCGATCTCCACGACCTCGCGCCGCAGTTCAATACGTCCCTGCGTGATCCGCGAAACATCCAGCAGATCATCCACCAGTCGCGCCATCTGCGCGGCTTGGCGCCGGATCAACTGCGCGATCGCCCCGGTCTGCTCGCTGTCGCGCGCGCTGCGTGATAACAATTCCGTGGCGTTGAGAATGGGCGCCAGCGGATTGCGCAGCTCGTGCGCCAGCATCGCCAGAAACTCATCCTTGCGCCGGTCGGAGACGCGCAGCGCGTTCTCCATGCGTTTGTGCTCGGTGACATCGTTCCCCTGAACCAAAATGCCTGTCACGCCGCCGACGCTGTCCTTGATGGGCTGGAAGACCAGATCGAGGAATAACTCCTCGAGCCGACCGCCGGGGAGCTGTTGCAATTTCACCGGCAGAGCCCGGCTGACATACGGCTCGCCGCTTTCGAACGCCTGGCGCAGCAGTTCCGGAAACGGCTCGGCAGTCAGCTCGGGTACCGCCTCGAACAACGGCTGTCCGAGCAGTGAGCGCCCGCCGAGCAGAGTTTGACAGGCGCGGTTGCTCATCGCGACGATCAGCTCCGGACCCTTCAGCACGGCTGTAAAGCTCGGCGCCTGCTCGAACAGGTTGCGCAATTCTTCGCTCTCGAGGGTTAGCTGCCGGTTCAAGGCTTCCACTGCCGTGCGGCTCGCCCGCTCCGCGCTCTGTATCGCGGTTCTGGCCTCGCGCTGCAGGCGCGCGATGCCGATCTGCGCTCGCACCCGGGCAACCAGTTCCCGCGCCGTAAACGGCTTCACCAGATAGTCGTTGGCGCTGGCATTGATGCCCTCGACGCGGGCCTCCTCGCCGGCGCGCGCCGACAGCAGCACCACTGGGACATCGCTGATCGGTTCGTTGGCGCGGATGGCGGCGAGCAGTCCGAAGCCGTCCAGGCGGGGCATCATCACATCGCTCAACACCAGATCGGGCTTGATGCCCTTCAGACGCTCCAACGCCTGTAAGCCATCGGCGGCAGTGACGATGTCCCAATGAGGCTGCAGCAGGCGCTGCAGATAGGAACGCATATCGGCATTGTCATCCACCAGCAGGATCGTGCCCTCGCTGGCCCCGCTCGGTGACAACGGCAAGCTCGCCTCCGCATGGCCGCTTTCGGGCATCCGCCAGGACATCGCCTCTTCCACCAGTGCGCTCGCACTGGCTTTGCCCTTGTCCGAAGGGCTCGAGCGGTGCAGCGACTGCGCCGGCAGGTGCACCGAACCGTATGGCAACAGGATCGTGAAGGTGGACCCCTTACCGACTTCCGTCTGCACTTCGATTTGGCCGCCATGCAGGGCAACCAGCTCATGCACCAGCGCCAGACCGATTCCGGTGCCCTCGAAGGTGCGCCCGTGCGCATTAGGCACGCGATAGAAGCGCTCGAACAGGTGCGGTACCGCGTCCGGCGGAATGCCGGTACCGGTATCGCAGACACTGAGAACGGCATGCGTTGCGGTTGAACGCACCTCAACCCGGATCGAACCGCAGAGCGTGTATTTGAAAGCATTGGACAGCAGATTCAGCAGGATCTGTTCCCACAAGTCCCGATCAAGATAGACCGGCTGCGGCAGCTCGGGGCAATCGACCTGCAGCGTCAGGCCGGCACGCTCAACCGTGGTACGAAATGTCCCGGCCAGTTGGGCTGACAGCGCCGCCATATTCGACGGTTCGAAACTGGCGCGCATCCCGCCGGCTTCCATGCGCGAGAAATCCAGCAGCGCATTCACCAATCGCTGCAACCGCAGACTGTTGCGATGAGCAATGAGCATTTCTTCGCGCAGCGCCGGGGACAAATCACGCGCCGGCGCGCGCAGCGCCTGCTCCAGCGGACTCATGATCAATGTCAGCGGCGTACGAAACTCATGGCTGACATTGGAGAAGAACGCCGTCTTGGCGCGGTCCAGTTGCGCCAGGCTCTCGGCGCGCGCCCGTTCGGCCTCATAGGACTGCGCATCCGAAATCGTCGAGGCAATCTGATTGGCAATCAGATCGAGGAAGTCGACATAGGCATCGTCCAGCGCGCGGCGCGGGCTGATCCCGAGCAGCACGAATCCCTCCAGTCGTTCGTGACCAGCAAGCTTGATCGGCAATAGCTGCGCCTGCTCGACCGGCTCTGGCCAAGCGGACGAAATGCACAGGCGAGCGCCCGCCATGTCATCGATGCGCCGACGCTGACCCGTGAGCATCAGCTCCTTCATGGCCGACGGCACCGCGGGATCGTGCAACAGGTACTGCCGGGGTACCTGCGACTCGGAAAGCTCGCGGGTTGACGCCACCAGCCGCGCTTTGCTGCGATCGCTGTTCACAAGATAGAGGCCGGCGTAGGGCAGGTCGAACGGATCTTGCCTCAGCACCGACGCCACGCGCCGGCAGGCATCCTCCACCGATTGGACACCCGTCGAACGTGCGGCAAGGTCGCGCAGCGCGTGCAGACGGCGCTCCCCGATCACCCGATCGGTCACTTCGGTGACGACGCACAGCATGCCGGCAATGGCGCTGTCATCGTCATAGACCGGGCTGTAGGAAAACGTGTGATAGGTTTCTTCGCGAAAGCCACTGCGTTCGAGAAACAGCTGCAGGGCTTCGTCCCAGGTTGCCTCGCCGCTGCTCAACACATGCTGGATGCGCGGGCCGATATCCGGCCAGATCTCCTGCCACACCAGCTCTGAGCGTGAACCCAGACACCAATCGCGCTTGATACCGACGGTCGGCAGATAGGCATCATTGCAGAAGAAAGTAAGCTCAGGTCCCCACGCCATCCACATCGCGTAGCGCGAGTCGAGCATCATGCGCACGATGGTCTTGAGCGATTGCGGCCAGAACTGCGGTGCTCCGAGCGGCGTGCGTGACCAGTCGAAGGCGCGCATCCGCGTGCCCATCTCGCCGCCACGCGCGAGGAAATGCAGATCGGACACTTCGTTCCGAAGGCGCGGGAGCGAGCTGGCCAAAGCGATCCGACCTCCAACTCCGAGGCCCCACCGTGTTTTGCAGTTGTAGCCGGCTGCGGAGTGTGGCGATTGCACAGCATCCAACATCAGCGGGGCTGTAGGACGGCCGGAGGGCCGGCTGTCGGAAGGTACCCTCTAGATCAGAAGCTTTCGAATCGCTCGCAGTTCTCGCAGGCGTTGCGCGCTGATTCGCGGATATTCCATGTCCAGGGCCTTGAAGGTATCCAGAACAATACTCGACACGATCAGACGGGCGTTTCGCTTATCATCCGCCGGTACCACATACCAGGGTGAGCGCCGCGTACTGGTGGCGCTGAGGCACTGCTCATAGGCCTGCATATACTGCTTCCAGTACCCGCGCTCCTCGATGTCGGCCATGCTGAACTTCCAGTTCTTCTGCGGTTCGTCGATGCGCGCCACAAAGCGTTGGCGCTGCTCGTCCCTGGACAGATGCAGGAAGAACTTAACGATACGTGTGTCGTTGGCATACAAGTGCCGTTCGAAGTCCACGATCGAGCGATAGCGATGTTCCCAGATCCGGGGATCTGCGGCTGCACCCGGTGGCAGCCCCTGGCTCTGCAGAATCTCGGGATGGACGCGGACGATCAGCACTTCCTCGTAGTAGGACCGGTTGAAGATTCCAATTCGGCCGCGCTCGGGCAAATCGCGCGTCGTCCGCCACAGGAAGTCGTGCTGCAGTTCCGTGGCGGAGGGGTGCTTGAAGCTGAACACCTGGCAGCCCTGCGGGTTCACGCCGGACATCACGTGCTTGATGACACCGTCCTTGCCGGCCGCGTCCATCGCCTGAAAGATCAGCAGCACCGCATAGCGGTTGCAGGCGTAAAACAGCTGCTGCAGAGAACTCAGCTCTTCGACGTGCCGCGCGAGCAGCGTCTCGTAGTGCTGCTTGGACTGATAGGCTGGCTCGACCTGTGTCGGCCACTTGCGCAATCGGACCCGGTGTCCTTCAGATACGCGGTAGTCCTGCGATCTGATCTTCATCGGCGCCGTGACGCTCTAGTGCCCCGTACCATCACCTTTGCGGCCGGCTTCGTACAGGAACCAGGTGCGACGCTCGGTCTCGTCGATCCATACCTCGATCAGGCTGGCGCTCGCAATGTCCCCGCCCTCGTCCACCACGCCGTGCACTTCACGCAGGC
>DATMRM010000326.1:0-2407 GCA_035566155.1 Steroidobacteraceae bacterium
GATGCCTGCCAGTTCTACTACGAGTGCATCGGATGCTACGCACTGTTGCGCCCGCTCGCCGGTCACTGCTGTGTCTTCTGCTCTTTCGGCACGGTTGTCTGCCCCCCGAAGCAGATGCAGCGGGCGTGTTATAGCGCCGACGACTAGCTAAGTATCACGCCGATGGCAGAGATCTTCGCGCGCTGCGAAGGCTTCGGTGGCAATACGTTGCGCCGCCAGCCCCAAGTCGCTGCGCCCCTGTTCCCTAGTGCTGACTCTCAAGTATCCGATTGCCGCTTGCATCGTGAGGTCCCCCGTAGATCGCCTCCACGATATGCCCATCAACGTTCGCTCGCCGCTCCCATCTCACATTGAACGGCTGACTGCGGGCCAACTGCAGCCGGTGAGGATGCCGAATGGCCTGCTCCGAAGCGGACACGCCGGTTAACGGTGTATCCTCTATTGCACGCAGCGACAGACCAGCGGGGTGCAACGGGTCTTCGCCCACTGGTGGTCGTTAGCGGGGTATGACGAAGTGAGGCTCAGCCAAGGCATGCTGCGCAAACAGATACTCGTAACGATCTGCGCGACGGCGGCGGTAGTTACATTGCTAATGTTGTGGCTGCATTTGGCGGAGCTACAACTCCCCTTGCCCGACGGCGACGACCAAGTCTCGCGGCTCGCGTTTGCGGCACGATGGCTGCTTCTTCCGGGGTTAGCTCTCTTCGCCGGAATTGCTGTAGTGGCTAAATTGCGATTCTTTGTACCCGACGCAATCGATTCTTTGTACCCGACGCAATAGATGGCGCGCCCGCCTCGCGGACGTGAAGGAGGGATTCGATCCATCTTGCCCCTGCGATGCTCGTCGCGGAGCTTCCAACAAGTGATTGAAATTAGAGACTCTAAAATCCAAAGGGTGCGCTCATAATGCCGAGGTCGTGGGTTCGAGTCCCACCCAAGCCACCAATCGATCAATTACTTGCAGCCGGGCTGGGCTCGCGAAAGCCTCGCGCGCTCCGTTGAAGTCTTGGATTCCAGTCCCATATCGCCTTCTTGAATCGTCTTCAACCCGTACCAGCGCCATACCCGACCAGCCGAATGTCACTCCGCCGCTCCTTGCTCCTTCCAGTGAGCCTCTTAGGACTTCTTCACGCTTATATCGGCTGGCGGGTGTTGCCTGACCTGCCAGTGGGCTTCGAGGTCCGGATCGCCGGCGGCGCCTTCCTGCTCGTCTCGTGCGGGTTGATGCTGCTGGGTCTTCTGGCGCGGTCGATTCGGCCCAGGGCATTGTCGGATCGCATCGCCGCGGCGGCGTTGTTCACGGCGGGCCTCTTTTCCTCTCTGCTCGTGTTCACCCTGCTGCGCGATGTCGTGCTGTGGGCGGCCTGGCTGCCTTTGTCGGCAGAACATTTGCAGATGCTAGAAACCAGCTCTGCAGTGCTCGTGGTAGGCCTCACCGTGTTCGCCACCGTGCTCGGGTTTGCAAACGCGCGCCGCCGTGCCCGCATCAAGCGCGTCGAAATTCCACTGCGCAATTTGCCACACGCGCTGCACGGGTTTTCGATTGCGCAGATCAGCGACATCCATGTTGGTCCCACCATCAAGCGCGGATACGTCGATGCGATCGTCGATGCGGTAAATGCACTCGATGCAGACCTGATTGCGGTGACCGGCGATGTGGTCGACGGTTCAGTGCAGGACCTCGCGCCGCACACCGAGCCCCTTGCGCGATTGAGGGCGCGCCACGGTGCATTTTTCGTGACGGGCAATCATGAGTACTACTCTGGGGAGCAGGCCTGGACCGCCGAGTTCAAGCGGCTGGGATTGCGCGTACTGCTCAACGAGCATGTCATCGTGCGACATCGGGGTGCTCCAGTGGTCATCGCCGGTGTGACCGACTACAGCTCGCATCATTTCAATACCACGCAGCGCAGTGATCCGGCTGCGGCGCTCGTGGGCGCGCCATCGAATGCGGCCGCGAAAATCTTGCTAGCTCACCAGCCGCGCTCCGCTGCCGCGGCGGCGACGGCTGGTTTCGATTTACAGCTGTCTGGCCATACCCATGGCGGCCAGTTCTGGCCCTGGACCTTGTTCGTGCGATTCCAGCAGCCCTTCACGGCCGGATTGCACCGCCTGAACAGTCTCTGGGTCTACATCAGTCGGGGAACGGGTTACTGGGGACCGCCCAATCGCTTTGGCGCACCCTCGGAAATCACTCTACTGCGGCTGGTACCGGCGAAACCGGCTGACACGTTGGGCACACTTGAACCACTCTGCCGCGCTCTTTGATGGGTGTTTGGGCCTTTTTGTCGAACGGGCTCCACTCCGTTCGCTCAGACCACGCCTGAGCCTGCGCGTCGGTCATGATCTGCACTCGCATCTTCCGGGTCTTGAAATGAAACTTCACCCATACGCGCACACCGGCAGC
>DATMRM010000327.1:0-7800 GCA_035566155.1 Steroidobacteraceae bacterium
ATCAGGCGATGCACGCGCAGCGCGCGCTCGCGCCAGTCGCCGCGTCCGACGCCACCCTGTTCGATGAACTGCACTGCCAGCTCGCGAGCGAACAGCAGCCCCGGGGCGCCGCCGCGATGAAGCAGATTGGTGTCCTCGAGCGCAGCCATCAACGCAAACAGGGCCTGCACGCGCGCCGCGGCTTCATCGCCGCCGGCTAGCCGCCGCCCCTGCTTGAGCGCCGGCCACGCAATCTCATACAGATGAGGAAATCCGGCTGCCGCTTCCTTCCGGGCGCCGCCCACGCCGTAGCGCCGCCACACCTCGGCGCCGTGTGTGCTCTGGCGTGTCGTCGGGGTCCCGATCGCTTCACCCCATCGATGTCGCACGATCGTACCCAGCTCCCCATGGCCCTGCGTCGCGTGGGCGGCGCCGGCCGCGGCGCACAGCAGACCCAGACTGAAGATCGCGCCGCGATGTGTGTTGACGCCATCGGTGACCTGCAACATCGCGGCCTCTGCAGCCACGCCGATCCGCCGCAGCACCGACATGCCGACACCGTGCGCGCCCGCGGCCACGAGCTGCTCGAAGTACGGCAGCAGGCAGATTGCGCTGCGCCTGAGGAGTCCGGCGTTCATATCCGAATGACTGCCCCTGTCGAGCGGGCTCACAAGGCCTGGTTTCGGCCAGACATCCACTTCCTGAAGCAGCGCCTCGACCGCAAGCGTGGCGATATTGAAAGTATTCATTGGCAATCGTGTGGCACTGAAATGCCCTAGCCGACAGGGTAACCATACGCCACTCGCATGATGAACGCTCCCACTGCTGTGCGTGGGCGATACTCCTGGCCTCCAGCAGCTGTTCTGGGCGGAGCGTGAAATGGCGCAACTGGGCATCCGACTCGATTAGTATCATTCGATCGTTGCGAAATGCGCGCAAGAGCGGTGAACGGCGATGGATGCGAAGCAATACGGTCCCTGGGCGCTCGTCATCGGCGGCTCGGAAGGCGTAGGCGCAGCGTTCGCACGCAAGCTGGCGGCGAGCGGGTTCAAGCTCGTGTTGATTGCGCGCAAGCGCGGGCCGCTCGAGGCACTGGCGGCGCAGCTGCGCGCAAGCAGCGCTGAAGTTCGCGTGCTCTGCGCCGACCTGGCGCATCCGGAAGCTTTGGAAAGAGCGCGCAGCGTTACTGACGAGCTCGAGATAGGTCTGCTCATCTACAACGCCGGCGCCAACAACACGCGCGGCCGGTTCGTCGAATTGCCGAAAGAGGTGACTCAATCGGTCATTGCGATCAATGTCATCGGGCAGGCAGATTTTGCCCGGCACTACGGGGCTCTCATGTGCCAGCGCGGTCGCGGCGGGATGATCCTGGCCGGATCCTTAAGTGGCTACATGGGATCGCCGACACTGGCCGCCTACACCGCGTCCAAGGCGTTCAGCCGAATTTTCACCGAGGCGCTTTGGGCGGAGTGCAAAGCCTTTGGTGTGGACGTGCTTCACCTGAACATCGGGTTCACTGCCACCCCCGCGATGGCGCGGCTCGGAATCGATATCAGTGTCGCCGAAGCGCCCGACAAGGTCGCGCAGGAGGGACTAGACAACATCGCGAACGGTCCTTTGTGGATCGTCAGCACCAAGGGCAATATCGAACGTGCTCGGAAACTATCGGTCGTCGACGCTCGCGCCGAACTGGTACGCTCGTTCGCTATTCCACCGCGCGAACAGATGGCGGATCTGCAGAGGCGCCAGTTGCAATCCTCTGACTAGAGCGAAGACCGCCGGATTTGCCATCTCCCGTCTAGTGTATTATTGTATTGATACACATGGATGCGGATCTGCTGCACGTTCAACCCTCGGCGCCTGAGCCGATCTATCGTCAGATCGTCGAGCAGCTGCGGCGTCTGATCGCCAGCGGCAAGCTGCTGCCAGGTGTCGAACTGCCTTCAGTGCGCGAGATCGCCGGCCGTCATGCAATCAATCCGATGACCGTGTCACGCGCCTACAGTCTGCTGGAGTATGAGGGCCTGCTGGAGCGCCAACGAGGCAAGGGCATGATCGTTGCGGCCACGAGACGTCGGCCTCAGTCAGACGACAGCCGACTGGAGTTGCTGCAGCCTCGCCTGCAAGAGGTGGCGCGTCAAGCGCGTGAGCTGGGATTGCCAGATCGGCGGGTGCTGGAACGACTGCAAGCCCTATTGGAGGAACACGATGAGCGCATTGCTCATGCCGTCTACAAACCTCGTTGAGCCCGCCCCTCTCGCCTGCGCGGGAGTCAGCAAGCGTTTTGACGGCTCGACGATCCTCAGTCGACTGGATCTGCAGATTCCGGCCGGTGCGGTGTTGGGGCTGATAGGCCGGAACGGCGCTGGCAAGACCACGCTGATCCGCATTCTCATGGGTCTGTTGGCGCCGGATGCGGGCACGGCGACCGTGCTCGGTGAGCCGGCTCTGCTGATGAGCGACGCGGCCAAGACGTGTCTGGGATATGTGCCGCAGACCCCTGATGCGTTGAAGTGGATGCGAGTGGGCGAGATGTTGGACTTCATCGGCAGGTTCTACCCTCGCTGGGATCCGGACTATGTCGCCGATTCGCTGCTGCGCTGGACTATTTCACCGGAAAAACCGCTGGCCAAACTATCCCCCGGTGAGCGCCAGCGAGTGGCTTTGATTCGCGCTCTGGCACTGCGTCCGCGGCTATTGGTCCTGGATGAACCCGCCGCCTCACTCGATCCGGTGGCACGCAGGGATCTGCTGCGCGAGATCGCACTGCGCGCGGGTGAGTCCGGCACCACGGTGCTGTTCTCCACGCACATTGTCTCGGATCTGGAGCGCGTTGCCTCGCACGTGGCCTTCCTGCACGAGGGCAGCCTGGTACTCAAGGCGCCGATGGATGATCTGAAAGAGACCCATACGCGGCTTTGGTTACCCCCCGCTGGCGCGGCGCAGCTGACCGGCAAATTGCCGGGCGAACTGCGGCGGCGCCAGCTTCCCGATGGCGCGCTGAGCATCGTGCTGGCGCGCGAGGCAGGTGCGGCGTGGCCGGCCGCAACGGCGTTGCCCGGTGCGGATATGGAAGTATTGGGGCTCGAGGATCTATTCGTAGAGATCACTCGAGGTTTCCAACCTGATTTCGCGGTTGGGCGTCAGCGGCTCAGACTATGAACCGCGACTGCGTTTCAACCTGGCGTGCTCTATTGGGTGGCCTGCGCGGTGGGATGGATCGCCAGATGGTCGTGATTGCGATCATCTTCGCCGCGTTTTGCGCTGCGGTGGCCATACTGTTTGCGACCGCCGGACTTCCGCAGGGGAAGTGGATTGCAACCTCCAGCCTGGCGATTGGAAGTTTTGCGCTTTCGCACCTGTGCGCTCAGTGTCTGCGACGGCTGGTACGCGGTGCGCAGCTGTCTTTGCTCCCGGGGACCGGGCCCTATGTACGGCGCGCCGCGCTCACTCAATGGCTGATCATCGGCCTGGCGCCGGCACTGCTCATCCTGACGTTGGGAGGTTCCGAGATCCACTTCTGTGCCGTTGCTCTTGCCGCACTCTTCGGGCAAGTCACTGGCACATACGCCGCACTGCCCGGAGCGCTGCTCGCAGCGACGGGAGCGTTTTTTGTTGTCGTCTTCCGGCGCTCGATAGTGGGACTGACGCAGCAGTCGCTTTGGGTGGTCAGCGTGCTGTTGACGGTGACGCTGCTGAGCTGGCTGGTGTGGATCTGGCGCGCGTATTTGAGGTCGGTGCCAGCTGAGACGGAGTTACCGGCGGGCAGTCGATGGGGTTTACCCTTGTCTCACCTCCTGAGATCGCCCGGTCCGGCTGGACGACAGCAGCCTCTATCTCCAACCATGGTGATGCGCACATTCATGGCTGCCCCCTACGCGCCCGCCACAGCGGCACAGCGCGCGCTGCAGGTGGGCCTGATACTCGTGGTGATGTGTGTGCCCGCCGCGCTGGCTTTTGCGTTGGGCAGGTCGCACACACTGCGTGATCTGGAGCGGCTGCTGCATGCTGCCTGGGCTCCGACCCTGTGGGTAAGCGGCCTTGTGATTTGGGGATGGCTGTTGAGGGGCCAGGTGACCAGTTTTTCGCGCGGCAGTGGCAACCTCGATGAACTGGCCTTGCTGCCCATGCTCGGCAGTGCAGCCATGCGACGGCGTCAGCTCTATCAGGCCACGTTGAGGCCGCCCATATTGGTGTTGTCGATGCTCTTCCTGGTGGCACTGGTTCCAGTGATAGGGGATGCCGATTCTTTTGGGATTTACACCCGCATCGCCTATATATTTTCGCTGCTGCCGGCGTTGACTCTCCTCGGCTGGCAGCTGCCCGGTCACCCTACTAGCCGGCAGGCGTGGATGGCGGCACCGGTGGTGCTTTTGGGCCAAAGCAGTACCGTCTTCCTGTTCAGCCACCCCGTTTTCAATGCCAGGGAGCTGGACCTCGTTCGACTGATATGTCTCACGTGTTGGGTGCTTCTGGGTATCGCAGCAGTCGAGGTCATGCTGTTCAAGAGCCGCCGACTCGCGGAGCGACCACACCCCTTTGTCGAGATCGCGTCGTGAGTTCGTCCGACAGGTCACTCTCGCGATGCCGCGACAGACTTCGATCTGAAGGTGTTGCTCTATGGGGTCAGGATCGCAACCGGAGATTGGCGAACAGATCTGCGCCTGCAACCAGACGAACTCCGGTCGTTCCGGGGGCCAGAGCGACCGCACGAGAGGTCAGGGCCAACGAATCATCACGGCCCACTGCCCGGGCAAACAATCCCGCCGCGGCGAGCGAATCCGCATCAGACTGCCTGACCAGCACGCCACGACTCCTGGAATAGTTGATCAGTCCTCCGACGCTCGACCCGATGCAGCGTGCGCACGAGCACCTCAGCAGCGCCGTCCCATTCGCGCCAGTGCACGCCCGCGCCATCCGGCAAGACCAGCTCGCCATCGATGCGCATCGGACACTTGCGCGCGCAGCGGGCAATCGAGCGCACCAGTTCTTCTGCCTGCTCATGGCGGGTGACGCGCCAGAGCAGGTCCAGGTCGGAGCGCTCATGCAGATACGTGAGCCCGGTGAGCATCTGCCACAGCAGGCTGCCAAATACCGCCGGAGCGCAGCCGCAGCGCTCGGAGCTCGCGAGCAACGAATGCAGTGTCTCTCGCCATGCCACCGGCGCGGCATCGAGGCAGGCCGACAGCGCCACCGGCGGCAGCGGTGCGTGGATCTCCTCGGGTTGCAGTTGCAGCGTGGCGCCCGGTTTGCCTGCTTGCGGTGGCAGCGGGATCGCTACGGGAATCAGACCCGCCGCATCCTCGGGCAGATAGCGCCGCACGATCACCGGCCAGCCGCGACCGGCCCACTCTGGTACATAGGGTCGCGAAGCGAGCGCCGGGCTGCGCGCCAGGGCACGCTGCCAGCCCAGGGTCGTGACGCGCAACAGAGCGTGCCGCTGCAGGGACTCAATCACGACGCCCGGCCTGCTGCCTGACCGCCTCGGCGACGCGCGCCGACAACTTTCGGCCACCGTACTGCTCGCCCGCGCGATCGCGTGCATCCTCGGGAAGTTCACTCATCCGCCGCAGCAATGCCGAGAGCTCACCAGGCAGATCGGCGTGCGGGTCCCACACCTCGGTGATGGCACCGGTCAGTTGCATGTTGGTGAGTCCCGGCGCGAACACCGGCGTGCTGGCCCCTATGCGCTGCAGCACTTGCAGCGCAAGCTTGGTGACGCGTGAGATCGAAGGCAGATCCATCACCGCCGGGTTGGCCCCGGGCAATGCCACCAGCGCGCGGGTCGCAAGCGCGGTGGCCACGAATGCGCCCGCGGCTCCGCCACCGTACAGCAGCGAGATCGTTGGAAAACCGCAGCGGTCCGCGAGCATCAGGCACTTCGCCAGATGCGCCAGGTATTCATTGAGACCGAGCAGTTCATCGCGGCGGCTCATGCGCTGGCTGCCCGAATCGATCAACACCAGAATTGGCTGACGCTGACCGCTGCGCACGGCGGCCAGAATGCGGTGCGCCAGCGTCAGCGCACCCTCGACACCCAGCGGCATCGCATTGACGACGCCAATGAGTGTCAGCGCCTGAGCCGGCGCGAGGCGTGCCTCGCCCAGCAGGACGCCATCGGCTCGTTCGTCCACCGTGAACGAGTGTCCGAACAGCGCACGCAGCAGCTCATCGAGACTCATGGCTGACATCCGGCAGGCCCGAGACCAGCGCGATGAATTCCTCGGTCGGCATGTCCGCGACTTTCGATGCGTCCGGTACCCGCAGACGGGTCCACATCTGCTGCGCATCGCGCGCGTCACCGGCGCGTGCCAGGCGACGCGCGAGGCGCGCGTGTTCCGCCTCGGTCGCGACCAGATCAAACGGCGGCGGCTGATCGATCAGTCTCAAGCTCGCCTTGCGGAAGCTGGCGGCGTCGTCTTCGACGAACAGATCGGCACTGCCGATCAGACGACGATGCTTGCCACCGAACGTGCGCCACACCAGGGCGCGATCGGCCGAGTCGAATTCCTCGACTCCTTTGTTGGATTCGATGACTTCCGGTCCGGTGACACCAATCCGGCCCTGCTCGGAGACGATCAGCCGGCTGCAGCAGGCGGCGATCAGTGCGCCACCGCCGAAGCAGCCGGCGCGTCCACCTACCAGCCCGATGACCGCCACGCCCGCCGCGCGCGCGATGAGCACCGCGCGCATGATTTCGGCGACCGCCACTTCTCCGGCATTCGCCTCCTGCAGCCGCACACCACCGGTGTCGAACAGAATCAGTACGCTCGCCGGCGTGGCGGCTGCCGCACGCAATAGTCCCACGAGCTTGGCGCCGTGAACCTCACCGATGGCGCCGCCCATGAAACGTCCTTCCTGCGCGGCGATCAGCACCGCTCGTCCCTCGAGCCGGCCGCTGCCGACGATCATGCCGTCGTCGAACGCCGGCGGCAGATCGAACGCTTGCAGGTGCGGACTGATCGCGCGCTGTTCCGGTCCCAGCAACTCGCGAAAGCTCGCGCTATCCAACAGCGCTTCGATGCGCTCGCGCGCACTCTGTTCGTACCAGCTGGGCGCCAGTTCAAGCATCCTCGCGCTCCATCACCCGCGCACCCTGCGCCAGACGCAGCGCCACGGTGTCCGGGCGTGCGCCACCGTCATGAATGGAGATGAGAAGACCACCAGGGGAATAGCGCTCGACGAAGTCGGCGATCACCGCCGACCACACCTCGGCATAGCCGGAAATACTGGTCAGGACCTCGATCCGACATTCCACGCCAGTCAGCGTGCGCTCGAACAGCGCTTCGAGATTGCCGGAGGCCACCACTCCCAGCAGCGCCTGGCGACGCGCTCCCGGCAGACGCCGTGCGGCCTGATGCTGAAACTTAAGGCTTTCCATGGCCGGCTAGTGTCTCACCAGTTGCGAAAACGCGCTGGCGGACGGTAGAGCCCGCCCGACCAGCGCACCAGATCCCTGACCGAGCGCGCGGCGAGCAGGCGGCGATCGGCATCCAGCGGATCGATGCCCAGATCCTCTGGACGGCGGATCACGCCACGCTCGCGCAGTCGTGTCACCATGGCGCGATCGCGCGCACGCCCGACCGCGGTGTAACCGGCCACGCCGCGAATCGCCTGCTCGCGCTCGGGCGCATCCTGACACAGCAGCAGATTGGCGATGCCCTCCTCGGTCACGATGTGCGTCACATCATCGCCGTAGATCATGATCGGGGCGATATCCAGTTTGAGCCGATCGGCGAACTTCAGCGCATCCAGCGATTCGACGAAGGTTGGCGCCATTTTTTCACCGAACGTCTCCACCAGCTGCACCACCAGCTTGCG
>DATMRM010000328.1:0-2349 GCA_035566155.1 Steroidobacteraceae bacterium
GTCGTGATCGTGACGGCGCCGGCGACCGCCATCGGTTTGCGGATACGGGGGAGGCTGATCGAATCCTCGCTGCCGCCGCCACTGCGAGTGTCGGCGCCGGAGGAACTGCTTCCGACTCTGAGTTTGCTTTCTGGTGCTCACACCGAACCCGCGGCACGGGTGGCGCAGTTGACCGACATCGCGCCCTGGCTTGCTCACAACGCATGGGTTCACTTTCTTTCGCCCCGAGGACTCGAGCAGTATTCTGGCGGGGGCTGGGGTACACGCGATGTGTGTCAGGGGCCGGTCGAGCTGCTGCTGGCGCTCGATCAGACGCCGCCGATTCGCGATCTGCTGCTGCGCGTGATGCGACAGCAGAATCCGGACGGCGACTGGCCTCAGTGGTTCATGTTCTTCGAGCGCGAACGCAACATTCGGCCCGGGGATTCGCACGGGGACATTGTGTTCTGGCCTCTGCTCGCGCTGGGGCAATACCTGATCGCGTCGGGCGATGCCGAAGTGCTGAACGAGCGCGTGCCATTCTTTGATGCACGCAGTCCCTCGGCCGGTGAGAACGCCACCGTCTGGGAACATGCGCAACGCGCGCTGGCTCTCGTTCGACGTCGCGTGATTCCGGGAACCTCGCTGGCCGCCTACGGCCACGGTGACTGGAATGATTCATTGCAGCCGGCCGATCCGAAGCTGCGCGAGCACATGTGCAGCGCCTGGACGGTGACGCTGCATTGTCAAACGCTGAATACCCTGGCGGACGCCTTGCAACAGATCCATCGCGATCAGGACGCCCTGGCGTTGAGGGAGTGGGCCGGCAAGGTGCATCAGGATTTTCAGCGACTGCTGATCGTCGATGGCGTGCTGACCGGCTATGCCATATTCGACGGCAGCGCGGCAGTGCGCTATCTGCTGCACCCGCGCGACCATTCCACCGGTGTGCTGTATAGCTCACTGGCGATGATTCACGCCATTCTCGAAGACATGCTGACGCCGCAACAGGTGCGCGAGCATCTAAAGATCATCGACACCCATCTGAGCGGCCCCGACGGCGTGCGCCTGTTCAATCGCCCGATGGCTTATCAAGGCGGCACCCAGCGGCTGTTTCAGCGCGCCGAGACAGCGACATTCTTCGGCCGTGAGATCGGGCTCATGTATATGCACGCGCACCTGCGCTACACGCAGGCGATGGCACACATCGGCGAAGCCGAGCGGTTCTTCAAAGCGCTGTGTCAGGCCAATCCGATTGGAATTCGTGCGCTGGTGGAGCCGGCGAGCTTGCGCCAGTCCAACTGCTATTACTCCAGCTCCGATGCCGCATTTGCCGATCGTTACCACGCCAGCGATGACTATGAGCGCGTCGGTCGCGGCACGATTGCGCTGGATGGCGGATGGCGAGTCTATTCGAGCGGTGCGGGGATTGCGCTGAGCCTGATCGTGCGGCGTTTTCTCGGATTGAATCCGCACGCGGATCACCTCAGTATTGATCCGGTTATGCCGGCCGCGCTCGACGGCCTGCGCGTGCAGACCCGGCTTGGCGGGCAGACCATCGAGCTGCGCTATCGAATCGGTGCGGCCGGATGCGGAGTCAGGAGTGTCGAACTCAACGGCAAGACGCTGACATTCGATCGTGGACCCAACCCGCATCGACCGGGGGCTGCGAACATCGCAAGGGACGCTTTCAATGCCGCTCTGACTGGCGATCAGAACTCGCTGCAGATTACGATCGGCTAGTGTCCTGTCCCATTAATTCGTCCGCAAAGGCGGGCAAGTTTGTCGAGGATTGAGTCTGCTGTGGCCGTCCAGGTGAAGGGCTGGCAGGTTTGGTTGTAGCTGTCGGCGAAGGCAGTGATGCGGCTGGTGAGGTCCTTGACGCTGCGGAACGAGCCGCGGCGGATGGCGCGATCGGTGATGATCGAGAAGAAACGTTCGACCTGGTTGAGCCAGCTGGAGTAGGTTGGCACGAAATGCATGTGCCATCGCGGTCGCTGCGCGAGCCAGGCGCGCACTTTTGGATGCTTGTGGCTTGCATAGTTATCGGCGATGCAGTGCACGTCCAACTGCTCTGGCA
The DNA here is from genome assembly GCA_035566155.1 of Steroidobacteraceae bacterium. GTDB lineage: Bacteria > Pseudomonadota > Gammaproteobacteria > Steroidobacterales > Steroidobacteraceae > FEN-1191. The sequence continues at coordinate 2,060 of DATMRM010000328.1, forward strand.
CCGCCTTGTCGATGGCACGCAGGAACTGCAGGAACTCCTGGTGGCGATGCCGCGGCCGGCACTGAGCCATCACCTGACCGTTCAGAACGTTCAGCGCGGCGAACAAGGTCGTGGTGCCGTGACGCACGTAATCGTGCGTCACGCCCTCAACGTAGCCTAAGCCCATGGGCAACATCGGTTGCGTGCGTTCGAGCGCTTGGCCACTGGCTCTTCTCATCGACACACAGCACTAGTGCATTATCCGGCGGGTTCAGGTACAGGCCCACTACATCACGCAACTTCTCGATGAA
>DATMRM010000329.1:0-7074 GCA_035566155.1 Steroidobacteraceae bacterium
TGGGCGCTGAGCCGGAACACAGCGCTGCCGAGAGCTCCACCCCTGCTTATGCGAGCCCGCAGGTGCTGGCTGGCATGCGGGCGGAAGTACAGGACGATGTGTTCAGCATCGCTTCGATCAGCTATGGCCTGCTGAGCGAAGGTGCGCGCCCATTTGGTGATAAAACATCGCTCGAGGCACATCGCGCGCGGCTGTGCCCCGCAGTCATCGAAGGCATGCCGGTCGAAGTGTTTGCTGTGCTGGTGCGCAGTCTGGCCGGTGACCGCCTGCATCGACCGGCCTTTGCCGGCGAGTTCTATCGTGATCTGCTCGGGACCGGGCCGGACATGGCCTGCGCGATGCGCCGCACACTCCGCGCCGGAGACGTCGGCCGGGACGTGATGCGGCGACTGAGTTTCGCAGGCGTCGCGGCCGCGGCGCTGTGCGCAGCGGTGCTGTTGCTGCCGGCCGCGCAGAACCTGATCGCCGGCACATCGAACAGTGTTTCCGCCGAGCGCATGGCTCCTGACGTGGCGGCGGCAATCGTTCCATCGGCTGCGGCGTCCGACACCGCGGCCTCTCAGCCGCTCACGCCCGTTAGCTTCTCGCCGGACGCAACCGGCAACTCCGATACCAGCCCGTTCACACTGCAAGGCGCGACGAGAACGAGTTTCGCGCCAGGGATCGTGACCTTTGAGTCGACCGCTCTGATCGCAGGCTCAGCGCAATCGATGGTGGCCATTCCAATCAAGCGTCTTCAGTCCACGCGAGGTGCCGCCGCATTCGAATGGGAGATCGAGAGTGGTAGCGCTCGGCCCAACATTGACTACGAACCCGTCACGCCGCAGGTCGTGAGCTTCAGAGACGGACAATCGATTCGCAGTCTGTTCATACCGCTGGTACGTACCGCTGCCAATGGGGAAACCCGACCGCCACGCTCCTTCACCGTATCGCTGCGATCGGTGGACGGCGGCGCCCGGCTCGGGTCTGTCAGTCGGATCAAGGTGACGATTGTCCCCCAGCCGATCTACTCGGGGATCGGCGACAAGCTCGCGCGGAAATAACCTTAGACGATACCCTGCGCGGCCGCCGCCGACCTCGGCCTCATTTCGGCCCATTCCCGCTCAAAGTGACAGAACCTGAGCCGCCGCCTAGAATCGGCAGGCCAACAGGACAGGAGGGCGCGATGAGTTTGTTCAGCAGGCTCAGCCATGAGCTGATCGACATCGTTCAATGGACTGAAGATCGCCAGGACATTCTTTCACATCGCTTTCAGCGCTTTAACAACGAGATCAAGAATGGCGCGAAACTGACGGTACGAGAAGGTCAGCTCGCCGTCATGGTCAACGAGGGGCAGCTCGGCAAGGACCAGGTGGCCGATGTGTTCAAGCCCGGCATGTACGAGCTGAGCACGCATAACCTGCCGATTCTGTCTACGCTACAGGGCTGGAAGTACGGCTTCGACTCACCGTTTCGCGCTGAAGTCTACTTCTTCAATACGCGCAAGTTTACCGATCTGAAATGGGGAACGGCCGGTCCCGCGATCATGCGCGATAGCGAGTTCGGGGCGGTGCGTGTGACGGCATTTGGTATTTACTCGATCCGCGTCAAAGATCCGAAGACTTTCTTGGTCGATCTGGTTGGTACGCAGGAAGACTTTACGACCGAGGACATCGAGGCAAACCTGCGCGGTAAGGTCGGTATCCGCGTCAAAGAGGTCATGCCGGAAATCGGTGTGCCGGTCATCGACCTGTCGAGCAAGATCGTCGTGGTTGGCGACAAGATCCGCGAGCGCATCGGAGCGGATTTCGAGAAGCTCGGGCTCGAGTTGTGCGAGGTTCAGGTCCAGAACATCGGGCTGCCGGAAGAAGTCGAGCATGCCATCGACCAGCAGGGTGCGATGCGCGCCATCGGCAACATGCAGAATTTCGGTCAGTATCAGGCGGCTCAGGCGATCCGCGACGCGGCGAAGAACGAAGGCAGCGCCGGCGCGGTGCTCGGCTTGGGCGTGGGCAACATGTTTGGCCAGAGCATGGGCGGGGTGTTGCAACAGCCCGGTCAGGTCGGCCCCGGCATCGGTGCTGTGCCTGCGACTCCGCCGCCGATTCCGGGCACGCTCGCTTTCTTCATTGCTGTCAACGGCCAACAGACCGGACCCTTCGATCTCGCTGCGCTTCGCGGTCAGATCAGCGGGGGAGGGTTGACCCGCGACACTCTGGTCTGGAAGCAGGGCATGTCGGCCTGGTCCAAAGCCTCGGAACAGGCGGACCTGGCGGCACTCTTCAACAACATGCCCCCACCGGTGCCGCCGCAGTAATCGCTTGAGCAGCGTTCCTAGCCGCTATCACCCGTGCTCGGGTTGCGGCGCGAAGCTGGAGTTTGCTCCCGGCACACTGTCGCTGAAGTGCCCGTATTGCGGCGCGCAGAACGCCATTGCGGCCGCCAGCACCGATCAACAGGCGCACGCCCTGGAGCGGCTGGACTTCCTTGCCTACCTCAAGGACAAGGCAGGTAACGAGCCGCAGCTCGAACGTCAAACCGTCAAGTGCCCTGGCTGCGGCGCTGCTGTTCAGTTGCCGCCGAACGTGACTGCGGAGCGCTGCCCGTTTTGTGCCGGGCCGCTGGTGGCGTCTGACGCGTACGCGCACCGCGCGATCCAGCCGCGTGCGGTGGCGCCTTTCGTCATCAAGGAAACGCAGGCCAGACAGTCGTTCAAGCAATGGCTATCGGGGCTGTGGTTCGCGCCCAATGCGCTCAAGCAGGCGGCGCATGCGGAAACGGGCATCAAGGGCGTCTATCTGCCGTACTGGACCTACGACGCCAACAGTCAAACACCGTACACCGGTGAGCGCGGCGAGCTCTACTACGAGGACGAGCGCTACCTCGAAGACGGGCGCGAGAAGGTTCGACGGGTGGAGCGCGTGCGGTGGTTCCCGGCTTCAGGCCAGGTGAGCGTACGGTTCAATGATGTTCTGGTGTCGGCGTCGAATTCCGTGCCCAAGGCGTTCGTGCAAGGCCTATACCCATGGAAACTGGAGCTACTGGCCGCGTACAACGAAGACTTCGTGACCGGCTTTACGGTCGAAGCCTATCAGCTCGGACTCGAGCCGGGTTTTGGCCAGGCGCAACAGCAGATGGAAGTCGGGATACGCGAGGCCATCTGCCGCGATATCGGTGGCGATCGCCAGCGCATCATCGGCATGCAGCCGCATTATTCAGACATTGCGTTCAAGCACATCCTGCTGCCGATCTGGCTGTCATCGTATCGTTACGCGGACAAGACCTATCGCTTCATCGTCAATGGCCAGACCGGTACCGTCCAGGGTGAACGGCCTTGGTCGGCCTGGAAAATCGCGGGCGCGGTGTTGCTGGCGATCGTGATCGTCGTGGTCGTCGTCGCGATTCGGCACCAGCACTAGTCGCGCAGCACCTCACGCAGCGCCGAAATTTCCGCGTCGATGGCGCTCAGGCGCTCATGAGCCCCGTTCCTGCCGAGCGCATGCTCGCGCAGTGCACGCAGTGCCTTGAGCTCGAGCTCCGTGATGCGTGCCAGCGCTGCTTTGCGTGCTTGATGCTTCGCAGTGATCTCCGCCTTGATCTGCCAGCATCGCGAAATCGAGTTCCATTCGTGGTCTTCCGAGGGCTGCGGCGGGATGTGATCGATCACCTTTCCGGTGGCGACATCCACGCGCTGTGTCAGATGATCGTAGTGATCCCCGTCAATCGCAATGTGATCGGGCGGCGTATTGAGCGGAATCATCGCTGGATCGGACACCATCAGGTGGCGGCCGTTGAATATTCCAGTTTCGCGATGATAGAAAGACACGACCTTCATCGTCGGCGCCGGCTTGTCCATCGCTTGTCTCCCCAAGAGTTCCGTGATGATCACACCGGGGCCAGTCGCTCGACGGCTGCAACCTCCCGTGCTGTCAGCTTCCATGTCGCGGCCTTCACGTTCATATCGACCTGCGCGGCCTTGGTCGCTCCGGCGGTAACGCTTGGAACGAAAGGCTTGGCCAGCAGCCATGCGATCGCCAATTCGCCGATCGACCGTTGGTGTTCCCCGGCGAAAGCCTCCAGCCGCTCGACTTTGTCAAAGTTTTGCTCGGTCAACAGCGACGAACTTCGCTGTTTCCACGCATCGAACCGTGTTCCTTGCGGCGGGGCGACCCCGCGTTGGTATTTGCCGGTCAGAAGCCCACTCGCCAGCGGGAAATAGGGGATCAACCCCAGATGTAACTCCTTGACAGTGGGGATCAGGCTGGCCTCGGCGCCGCGCGTCAGCAGGCTAAGGTGCTCCTGAGTGGCGATGAAGCCGCGCAGCTGCCTGGACGAAGCAACGGCGTGCGATTCGCTCAACAGCGCGGCCGTCATGTTGGAGGCGGCGGCATGGCGCACTTTCCCCTGGCGGATGAGCTCATCGAGCGCCTCCAGCGTCTCGCCGAGGGGGGTCGCCTCATCGGGACGGTGCAGATAGAACAGGTCGATATAGTCGGTGCCCAGTCGCTTGAGACTACGCTCCGCGGCCTGTAGGACATAGCTGCGCGAGGCGCCGCCGGGTAGTCCTGACGCCGCCATGCCAAACTTCGTGGCGATCACCAAGTCTTTGCGCCGGCTTCCGAGTGCCTTGCCCAATACGACCTCTGACTCGCCGTAAATGTCAGCGGTGTCGAAGAAAGTGATCCCGACGTCCAGCGCTCGGGCGATGACCGGATAGGACGCGTCGGCGCCGATCATCCAGCCAAAGTTGTTACAACCCAGGCCGATTGCCGATACCTTCAGACCCGATCGTCCGATTTCGCGCTGTTCCATGAGAGGATAGTCCCTTAAGGGGAAGTGGCTCGATTCTAGTCGAGCAGCGCTCGTCCCGCCTGTCAGCAAGCGCTACCGTAGCGATTGAGAGCCAGCGCCATGAATGTCGTGCCCGCCAGAGGATTGTCGTTGTACGGTTCGATGACCTCGAAGCCCAGCTCGCGATAGAGAGCTCGTGCGGCCGCCATGGATGCCAGGGTGTCGAGGCATATGCGTCGATAGCCGCTGTCGGACGCCCAGGCGATCGCGCGTTCGGCCAGTGTGCGCCCGAGGCCAAGCCCGCGCGCGGACGGACGCACGTACAGACGTTTCATCTCGCAATCTTTGGCACTGAGCGGACGCACGCCAATGCAGCCGATCGCCTCGCTGTCGCGCCACGCGAGCAGCAGCACTCCGCGGGGCGCTGCATACATGCGCTCGAGACTTTGCAGTTCGCCTTCGTATCCCTGAAAGCTCAAGTCCACACCGAGTGCTGCGACGTATTCATTGACCAACACACGCGCCAGCGCGTAGTGCGCCTCGTTCCCTGCAGAGGAAATGAGGATCGGCGGGTTCAGTAGGGGCACCCATCCTTGTGCGTCGGGGTCGGGCCACCCCAGCGCAGGTCAATGTCCGGGTATTCACTGACATCGTCCAGATGCCTTGATCCTACCTCGAGCAGTCTCACGACTCCGTCGGATCGATTCTGAAAATGATGCCCGTTGGGATCGCCTGCTTTGAATCCGACACAGTCGCCGGCGTCGAGAATCTCCTCGCCGTGTTCGCTCACCAGCACCACCTTCCCTTCGAGCACCCAGACGAACTCGTCTTCCTTCGAATGCCAGTGGCGTTGCGAAGACCAGGTACCGGGTGACAGTTCCAGCACATTGACGCCGAAGTCCGTGAGACCGGCCGCATCGCCCAGCGCACGGCGGCTGCGTTGGCGGCAGGGCTCATCGAAGGGCTTCGGATAGCCGGAGCCGTAGCGTGGCTCGATGGCCTCGATGGATATCTTTTTCATGAAATCCTCTTAGCGCGACCAAACCAGACGTACACCGAGCGCTACGAATAAAGCGCCGACGGCACGATCAATGATAGCTCTGACATTGGGGTTGCGCTGAAAGAACGAACGCAGTCGCGCAGCCCCACTGGCGAGGATCAGACACCAGATGAGTCCGGTTGTAATGAACGTCGCGCCCAGTGTCAGAAATGCCAGCGCTTTGGTCGGGCTGTGAGGGTCGATGAACTGCGGCAGGAAAGCCAGAAAGAACAGCGCAACTTTGGGATTCAGTACGTTGGTGATGATGCCTTGCCGAAAGCACGGCCATGGCTGCGCGGAAGGACCAGGGAGCGCCTGCTCCGCGGGCATGGCCGCCGGGTTCTTGCTACAGACCATCATGACACCGAGGTAGATCAGATATGTGGCACCCGCTAGCTTCACGACGGTGAAGGCGAGCGCCGAGGTGGCGATGATCGCCGAGAAGCCCAATGCTGCAGCCAGGGTGTGACAGATGCTGCCGACGGCGATACCCAGCGCCGAGGCCACGCCTGCCCGGCGTCCGCCGGTGAGGCTGCGACCGATGATGAACATCGTGTCCAGGCCCGGTGTCAGATTGAGCAGAATCCCAGTGCCGATGAACAGCCAATAGTCATGAATGCCGAACATGGAACCTTCCGTCTGTGGCACTCAGGCGGCGGGCGGTGGCTGCCGATCGAACTTCGGCAAAGTCGGATCGATGCATGCCCAGGCTGGGGCCTCCGACACCCAGATAGTGGCGGCCGGTCTTACCACCGAACGATCGTCGAAGGTGCCCGCGCGCACGAACACCAGATGTGGGCGGCTTTCCGCGCCGCTAAACAGGTGTACACCGCAGGTTGGGCAGAAGCGTCGGTGCATGACGCTGCCGCTATCGGCCACGCTGACGTAGTCGCGCATCTCACCTTCGATGCGGACCGCGGCGCTCGAGAAACAGATATTGACTGTTGCGCTACCGGCGCCAATTTTCTGACACAGCTGACACCAGCAGACACGGGTCGTAATGGGCTGCGCGCTGATTTCATAGCGCACACCCCCACAAAGGCATCCTCCGCTGAACGGCACAGCTCCCTCCCTCCCGATGTATTCGTACCTTAGGGTTGCAGGTACCTACCAAACCAAGCTAACACACGCCGTTGTGCATCTTCCAGATGTGCCGGATCGCGCAGCGCGTGACCTTCGTGCGGGTAGATCACCATCGCGGTGGGCACATGCAGATCCCGCAGTGCGTGCCAGAACTCCTCGGTCTGCGGCGCCGGGCATTCGAT
>DATMRM010000330.1:0-2176 GCA_035566155.1 Steroidobacteraceae bacterium
AGATACAGGATCTGAAGAAGGACGTCGTCGATCTCAACAAGGACCTGTTCGTGCTGGAAGAGGAACTGCTGTTCCCTGCGAACACGCAGGTCGCGGTATTCGTGTCGGTGGATGTGGGTGATTTTTTTGCGCTCGATTCAATCACGCTCAAGATCGACAACCGCAACGTCACGAACTACCTGTATACACCGCGCGAGACGGCGGCCCTGCTCAAGGGCGGTGTACAGCGGCTGTACGTGGGCAACCTCAAGGCCGGCGAACACGAACTGGTGGCGTTTTTCAACGGTAAGGGCCCGCACGACCGGTTCTATCGCCGCGGCGCCAACCTGAGGTTCGAGAAGGGTGTGGGTGCGAAGTACCTGGAACTCAAAGTCACCGATCACGCACACGCTCAAGAGCCTGAGTTCGAGATCAAGGACTGGGAATAATCCGGGCATGAGAGTTCGGCGCCTTTGCCTAGGCCTGGTATGCGTATCGCTGCTGGCGGCTGTCGCGCCGGCGGCGTGGGCCAAGCACAAGCCCGATCCGCACAAACTGCCAAGCGTCAGGATCCAGGACCTGCACTACGGTGACGTTCTGTTCCACTACTGGTCGGATGAAGACTCGGGTCTGCAGACGCTGACGCTGTTGGGCGCGTATTCGCAATGGAATCTGTTGCAGCATCACGAGACGGACGCGCAGCTGTTGGCTGCTGGGCTTTATCTGCAGTTGGGTATGCACAACGAAGCCGGAAATCGCTTCGAAACGCTGCTCGGCGACCGTCTGCCGCCGGCCGTGCGCAATCAGGCGTGGTTCTATCTGGGAAAGATCTGGTACGAGCGCGGCTACTACGATCGCAGCGAGGACGCGCTCAAGCATATTCACGGCCAGCTTGCGCCGCAGGCGGAAGCTGAGCGCACGCATCTGCTGGTCAATGTGTTGATGCGCCAGGGGCGCTTCGACGAGGCGATCGCGGTGCTGAAGAATTGGCACGGTCCGGCGGACTGGATGGCGTACGCGCAGTTCAACCTCGGTGTGGCGCTGGTGCGCGCAAACCGCCTGCCCGAAGCCGATCCGATCCTCACCGCGGTCGGCACTGTGCATACCTATAGCCCGGAACTGCTGAACCTGCGCGACAAGGGGAACCTCGCCCTCGGCTACGCGTACCTGCAGGCAGACATGCCGGCACAGGCACTGGTGCCGTTGGCACGGGTGCGCCTGGAAGGACCCTATTCGAGCCGCGCGCTGCTCGGCGATGGCTGGGCGCGCGCCGCACTGAAGGACTACCAGGCGGCACTGGCGCCCTGGCTGGAGCTGCACAAGCGCGGGCTGCTCGACGCCGCGGTGCAGGAATCCTATCTGGCAGTGCCGTATGCCTACGGCCAGCTCGGAGCCGCCACGCAGGCAGCGGAAGCGTACGAGGACGCGCTGAAATCCTTCGCCAGCGAGTCAGACAATCTGGATCATGCCATCGAGAACATTCGCGCCGGACATCTGCTCGATGATCTGCTGTCCTCCGACAAGAGCAATGCCAATACGTATGGCTGGTTTTATCAGCTGCGCAGTTTGCCGGACTCGCCGCAGTCGCGCTATCTGTACTCGCTGCTGGCCGACAACGATTTCCAGGAGGGTCTGAAGAACTGGCGCGATCTGGGCTACCTGCAGCGCTCGCTCGCGCGCTGGGATGACAGCATGGATGCTTTTGCCGCGATGCTCGACACGCGTGAGAAAGCCTACGCCAACCTGCTGCCGAAGGCCGATGCGCTCATTGCCGGCAACGCGCCGGCGCATCTGTCGGATGCGCGGGCAGCGGCCGACTCGCGACTGAATGCCATCGAGATCGGCGATGACGTCGCTGCCCTGGGCACGCCGCAGGAACGCGAGCAATGGGCGCAGCTTCTGAAGCTCGAAGAAGCAGCCAATGCAATGCCGTCAAGTCCGGAGCGGGACGCAGCGGTGGACAAGATCCGCATCATCAAGGGCGTGCTCTACTGGCGCCTGGATGCCGCGTTCAAACAGCGCAGCTACGATCAGCGCCATGCACTGCATGAGCTGGACGCGCAGCTCGATGAACTGCAGAACCGCTGGGTGCGGGTGCAGAAGGCGCGTGCCACGGTTCCCACCAATACCGGCGACTTTGCCGATCGCATCGCTGGGCTGGCCGAGCGGATCAAGTCCGTGCGGCAGCGGCTCGCGG
>DATMRM010000331.1:0-13844 GCA_035566155.1 Steroidobacteraceae bacterium
GCATCACCACCTGGCCGATCTCGGTGTTGGCGTAGCTGCTGGCGCCGCCGGCGACGAATGCACCCAGGAAGCCCCCGCCACCGCCGGCCCAGCCAAGGTCGGTCTTCTTGGCATGACCCTGCTCGAGCGCGACCTGTTCGGTCGAGCGCACATCGGTCAATGTCAGCACCACATCGGCGGTCTTGCTCTTGAGACTCACGCCACCGAGCGCCGCGCCGAAGCCACCCGGGATCAGGCCCGCGATTGCGCCGCCGATGTTGGTGCCGCCGGAATTGCGATTACGGTTCGCAATGTCAGGCACCAGCACGTAGTCAGCGGCTTTCATCTGACCCTTGCCCACATTCGAGCCACCGCGCAGATCGCCGCTCGAAGCAAGCGCGCGCTCGGACTGGGCCGCCTCCAGACCCTTGCCGCGGTCCACCAGCGTGAAGCACTTGGACTGCGACACCATGACCTTGATCAGGGACTCGGGTGAGTCGAGGTGATACTCCGCCCACCAGTTGTTGGGTGGCTCTTTCACCGACAGTGTGCCAATTTTCTTGTCACAGGTCGGAATGGTTGGCGGCGCATTGTCAGCACGCGCCAGCGTACCAATACCGATCGCAGCGGTGCCCAGCGCGAGCGTCAGCAGGAAACGTACACGGTCACGAGACATAATCGGCTCCCTTCCATGAATCCGTCGGTGGGTCACGCCCACACAATATTGCGTGGCCGGGACGTATAGTTATCACGCTATCTTAGCGCAACTCCTACTGCATCTCACGGAGTAAGCGGAAACCTGTGCGCCCCTCGGGCTGCCCATTGGCAGGTCTCAGGAATTCCGACTGACAGTAGATCAGGTCGTCGCCGATCGCACCGCCCACCGCGGCCAGCCCACCATTGACGGTCGTGGTCAATTCCTGCGCGTTACCGAACATATTGTGTAAACCGTAGACATTGGCATTGCCCGCGGTCGCTGCCCGCAGCGACGTACCACGCGGGTCGCGGCCGGGCACCACGCAATTGGCGTCCGAATCGGTCTTGCTGCGACCACCTGCGGCGCGCACCCATTCCGGTCGGGTCGGCACACGGTATCTCGCACCGGTCGCCTGGCTGAGCCAGGCAGCGTATTTCTGTATGTCGTCATAGGAAATGTTGACCATCGGCAAGTCAGGATCCGATCCACTCACCGGTGTGCAGCCCTTGGTGTTGCCGCAATACAGGTTGTAGTCGGCCACGCTCGCCTCGTTGCGCATGATGGCGTACGAGCCCAGCCCCAGACCCGCGGGAATCAGTGCCATCTCCGGCCCGCGCCCACCCCTTGTCAGATTGTCGCGGCAGAAGATCAACGTGCTGGCGCCGGGCGCAATCGCACTGCAGGGACCGACCGGCCCCGCGCTGAGCGCGGGAGCAACGCTCTGCGCATTGCCCTGTGACAGCGTCTGCGCGGGCGGTTCCTGACTCACCGGCGGCGGCGGGCGGTTGTCGTTGGCCTGTCGTTGCTGGCGCTGATTGGGCGGCGGCGTGCTCGTGACCTGTGATTCGGGCACAGCCGGGGTCTGCTGTGGCGACGGCGCGATCTGGTTCTGATTCTGGTTTTGATTCTGGTTTTGATTCTGGTTTTGATTCTGGGCCTGAACCTTATTCTGCGGAGCCTTCCTCAGCTCCGCGACGTGAGGAAAGATCGGAAGCGCACTGGCCTGAAGGCGCGCGGCTTCCGTCGGGTTCTGGGCGTTCACGCGATTGATGCGCTCGGCCACCAGGCGCCCCAGACCGATTGCAATTGCTTTGGAACCCTGGTCGTGTTCGCTCTGGCGTACCTGATTGACCTGCCCGCTCAACGGGCGAAAATCCGGAGCGCTCTCCAGCAAATGAGCCACGTCGCGCGCACCGCGAAACAGCTGCAGCTCATCGGCGATCTCCGGCAGATTGGGCGCCGCCTGCTGCGCGGCCTGGGCATCCTGCAGCGCCTCATCGAAGTGCACTTGCTTCGCAGCATTGCGCGCGCGTTCCAGATAGGCCTCGGAATGGCGCGCGGGGCATCGGTGGTGACGAACGGATCGGTGGCCGGCAGCGATTTTTTCAACTCTGCGAACTGGGTCTGCGCCACATCGATGTGATCGGCGGTCGCCTCATCGAGCACGCGCTGCTTCGCCGCAGAGAGCCGCGCCGCGTTTTCGTTCGCACGGTTCTCGGCCTCGGCCTGCGCCCGCGCCTGCGTCAGCGCGGAGGATTGTGTCTGATAGGCATCCGCCGGCAGGCCGAACTGCCTGGCCAGATCCAGCAGGTGCTGCGCTTCAGTGAAGTGGGCTTTTCCCAGCATGCGTCTGGAGTCGGCGAGATAAGCCTGGCTCACACGGCTTCGAACCTCGGCGATGCCAGGATCGGAGGCACCTGCCAGCCCCTGAAGATCCTGCAGATCACGCTGCAGTCCACTGACCGAGGCTTCATCGCTCTTCGGGTTGGCGGCTTCCCGCTCGATCTTGGCACGCAGTTGTGCCGTGGTGTCCTCCCGCGGCTGGGTGTTGCCCGTGACACTGGCGATCTGCGAGCGCTCTTTGGCAAGCACCGCCGCCGGCAACAGGTCAGCAAACTCATTGAGCGTGGCCTGCGCATCCGTCACCTGGCTTCGCGCCACCGCGTCGCTCACGATCGGATCGATCAGCGAGCTCAGCCGATCTTGCGCCGAAGCCAATACCGGGCTGTTGGGTTGTGCCTGCTGCAACGACTGCAGTTGCGCCCGCTTCGAGCGGAAGTCCGCCAGCGTCGAGCCTGGCTGGGCCAATGGGCCCACTGCCTGTTCCAGTTCGCCCGCCTGCACGCTGAGCTGCGCGCTGTTCTGCTGACGCGTGACCCGATCCTGCAGATCCAGCAGCCCGGGATCATTGGGCGCGAACTGCAACCCTGCCGCCAGCAGCGCCGCGGCGACCGCCAGATGCTCAGCATCCATGTTGCTGCGAACCTGGTTGGCAAAGGCGATGGGCACACGCTTGTCATTCAGCAGCGGATGATTCGGATCGAGCTGACGGATGATTGCCAGCGTCGAGCGCACGTTCTGCGCACCCTGACTGGCGATCAGCATTACCTGGCTCAGTTCGCTGTCGATCGCCTGCGCCTGCTTCAGGATCTCGGCCTTGCGGTCGCTCTCGAGCTTGTCCAGCGCATCGTTGAGCTGCCGCGAATCCTCGTACACTTTGCTCAGGCCCTGCGCTTCCTTCAGGGTCGCGAGCGCCCCGGCATAGTCATAGCGCGCGGCCTCGACGTTGAACTGCTCATGCGCGCGCTGGATGTAGTAATTGATCAGATTGCCCTGCACCGCATCGTTCAGCAGCACCGGTGCGCGCTCATCGGGCGGATACTTCTGCAGCGACTGCAGTGCGGCAGCAATCACGGCCGGATCGTTGGATTCCAGTTTCTGCGTCAACGCCTGTAGGCGCGATTTCTGCACGTACGAGGAGACCAGCAACGTGGTCGTGACCAGTAGCAGCACGCCAGCGGCGATCGCTGCGATCAGCGCACCGACCGGCACCTTGCGGGGCGTCATGCCCTCGAGGAACTCGGCGGCGTTGCGCGGACGCCCGGCGCGCCGGAACGACAATCCCCGCTGCAGCGTGCGCCCCTGCGCCCGCGACAGCCCGGGAATCGGCGCCGGCGCCGGCTTCATCTTGCCATTGCGCGCGGTAATCGAATCGGTACGTAGCAATTTCCCCGGCTTATCGGGGTCCGGCCGCTCGAACGGATGCCGGCCCGTCAGCAGTTCGTAACTGACGATGGACAACGCGTAGACGTCATCACTGGGATCCGGATCCTGACGCTCGAGCTGCTCGCAGCTTGCGTACGGCAGCGTCATCGCACCCAGGCTGCCCGCATCAAACCGGGTCTTCTCACCGTCGGGCAGCTTGGTGGCGCGCGCGATGCCAAAGTCCAGCACCTTCACCACGCCGTCCTTCGTCATGAAGGCGTTGCTCGGCTTGAAGTCCGAGTGCACGATGTTGTTGGCGTGCGCGTAGCTCAGGCCTCGTCCGAGCTGCGTGATGATCTGCAGCGCATCCTTGACCGGCAGTCCGCCGCGATCGCGATGGGTGCGAATCACCTCATCGAGCGAGCTGCCGATGAGCAGTTCCATCGCCATGTAGACCGTGTCGCCATCCCGGTCGAAGTCGTAGACCGTGATGATGTTGGGGTGCGCCAGGGTCTGGGCGCGGCGCGCCTCGCGCTGCAGCGCCATCATCGAATCCGGATGCTGCTTGAAATCCTCGTTCAGTACCTTGATGGCAACGTACGGATTGCGGTCCTGCGCTTCCTGCTTGATGCGGTCGAGCGCCTTGAACACCACGCCCATGCCACCCTTGTCGCCGCCGGCAACGAGGGTTTCGAGCACGAAGCGATCTTTCAGCACCGTTCCGACGGTGACCTGCGTGCCCCAGCCACCGGCGGAGGACGAACGCGGTGAGGAGGCCGGTCGTGGCGAGGGTGGGCTGGGTGGCGCAGCGGCCTGCGGTGGCGGTGGCGGTGGTGGCGGTGGCGGTGGCGAGACCGCGGCCGGGGGTGGCGGGCCGCGCACACTTAAATGTGTTGGCTCATCCGGTGCCGTCGCGGCCGTCGGCAGGCCGGCACTCTGGCGTACGAGCTGCTGCAGCTCGGCCGCGAACTCCGGGGTCAGTCTGCGGCTGGATCGGTACGCCTCGATGACGGCCAGCATTGCCTGCGCGACCTGCGGTTCGCTGGCAGCCGCCGCGGATACACGTCGCCGGGCCTCATCCGCTCCCAGCGTCCCTGCCAGAAACTGTTCGAGCGCTGCTCGAAACTCGCTCATCGATTCCGATCCTGTTCCGGTTCTTCCAACGACTCGTTCACTGCAATGCGGATAGGCACTGAAAAGTTTACCTGCTGACTGCCATCCGTGCTCGCTTTATGTCCGCAAGTTGACACAACGCTCACGCAAAATCGTCTAAGGTTGACGCATCTGATGTGCGTCTGAGATCCTGCCCCTGGCTGATATTTTCCCGCCACGGCGAACTGCTTTCAGGAAGATCGACAGTGGCCAACCTATCAAAATCACTCTGCTCGATGACGGTTTGCGCCGCCCTGTTCGCCACCGCGGTCCAGTCCTCGGATCATAGTGCCGAAACGGCCACGCGCGCGCAGATTGCCGCGGCGAGCTTCGAAGACACCATTGTGGTTGACTGTCAGCTTCCTGGCCGCGTGCAGCAGCTCGGCGCGGCGCGCACCTATCTGACCGCGGGGCCGCTGATGCGACTGCCCGCCATCGACTGCCGTACCCGCGGCGGTGAGTACACGATGGGCGATCTGGCCAGTGGCACGTTGTCGCTCAAACGCTGGCTGCCGCTGGCCAATCAGGACAACGTCGAAGCGCAGTACTACGTGGCCCGCATCTACGCCAACGGCATGGACGGCGTGCCGGTGGACTACGAGCTGGCGGCGAAGTGGTATCAGCGCGCCGTGCAGAAGAAATACGCGCCCGCGATGGAGGAACTCGGTTATCTCTATGAGCAGGGGCTGGGCGTGCCGAAGGATCCGGTGGCCGGGATCAACCTGCAGCGCGCAGCCTCCGGACTGGGTGAGGATCTGGTGTATGCCTCGACCCTGGCAGCGAACAAGGAACAGGCCGAAGCCCAGATCGCGCTGCTGACCGATGATCTGAAGAGCGCCGATGCGGTGGTCGTGGATCTGCAGGGGCAACTGACTCAGGCCGATGACAAGCTGGCACAGAATCACTCGCAGCTGTCCGAAGATCAGGCACGGCTGCGGGACCTGCGCTCCAAGCTCGAGCAGGCCCGGCGCGATGGCGGTACGGCCGATCTTGCCAACGTGCAGCGGCTGCAACAGCAGCTCGCGGCCAGCGAGGCGGCGCTCAAGGACAAGCAGGATGCGATCAACGTTCTGTCCGCCGATCAGGGTCTGCGCCAGGCGCAACTGTCAGCGCAGCTGGCCAGATCCCAGGCGACCAACACCCAGTTGTCCAACATGCTGGCCGCCGGCCAGAGCGAGAATGAGTCGCTGCGAGCGAGGCTGGCCCAGGCCGAACAGCGTGCGGTCCAGTCGCAGCAGGAAGTCGCATCGGTGCGGGCCGATTTCGTGCGCGAGACCCGCGAACTCAGCGCCCGTAGTGCGGAACTGACGCAGCTGCGTGAGCACGGTAGCGACGGGCTGCAGTCATTGCTGTCCTCCAAACAGGGCGAACTGGAGCGTCAACAGAAGCTGCTGGCGTCGCTCGAGAGTCAGCTGGCGAGCCTGCGTCAGCAGGTGAGCAGCGCGGGCAGCGGCTCGAGCGAAGCGAGCGCACGCAACAAGGAGCTGGAAGCCACGCTGGCGGCGCTGCGCATTCAGTACGCGCAGCAGCAGCAGCAGCTTCAGGACCAGCGCGCGGACTTCGCCAGGCTGCAGTCGCAATCGAAGGATGACCGCTCGGCGCTGCTGGCGCGCCTGAGCGCCCAACTGGATCAGAAAAGCGCCGAGCTGCAGGACAAGCAGCACCGGCTCGACAGCCTGCAGGCCGAATCCAGCCGCCTGCGTGATGACTACAATCGCGAACACGATGCGCGTGCGCGCGATGGCACGCTCAGCGCCAGTCAGCTGCAGCAGGACAAAGAGGCACTGCGTGTGGCGCAGGATCAGCTCGCGCAGCAGCGCGCCAGCCTGCAGCAGCTCGAACTGCAATCGGCCACGCAGCAGCTGCAACTGGTGCAGGAGCGCGAGAGATTCGCGCGCGCGCTGGCCGGTGGCCAGCAGGCCGATCAGCAGAGGATCGCGACGCTGGAGGCAGGCGTGCGCGCGCGCGACCAGCAGATCGCCGACGCCCGCGCGCGGGTCAGTACACTGGAGCAGCAGAACAGCGTCGCCAAGACCGTCAGCACCGCCCCCGCCAACAATGCGGTGAGCCTCAGCACGCCTGTCAGCAAGAGCCCGGTAGACACCGGCACCACCAGCACCGCTAGCGCCGGCACCACCAGCACCGTCAGCTATCGCCTGCCGCAGAGCGCCGCCGCCTCGGGCAATCCGTTCGACATGGTTCAGCTGGTGAAGGGTCTGGGACCGGCAAACTACTACGCGCTGGTGATCGGCAATAGCAAGTACGAGAAGATGCAGGCGCTGAAGACGGCGGCCAATGACGCGCGCGATGTCGCCAAGCTGCTCGAAGGGCGCTATGGCTTCCAGGTAAAGCTGCTGATCGATGCCACCCGGGCCGACATCGGCCGCGCGCTCTACGAATACGCGCGCAGCCTGAGCGATTCGGATCGACTGCTCATCTATTACGCCGGCCATGGCGGCAGCCGGGTGTTTCCGCCGGAGCGCGCTTACTGGACGGGCGTGGATTCCGACCCTGACAATGCGAGCAGCTGGATCGGCGCGCAGGACGTGAGCGATGACATCGCGCAGATTCATGCGCGTCACATCCTGCTGGTGGCCGATTCGTGCTTCTCCAGCGTGATCACCCACCAGACCTCCACCATCGTCGCGCCCTCGAACGATGAGCGCAGCGTCAGGATCAAATGGGCTCGCAGCGCCCGCATGGTGCTGACCTCAGGACGCAACGAGCCGGTGGTGGACAGCGCTGACCCGCAGCAGACGCATTCGCTGTTCGCCGAGCAGTTCCTGACGGTGCTGCGCCAGAACACGATTCTGCTGTCCGGCCAGGGGCTGGCGCATGAGCTCAGCGGCCGCGTGGAGGATGCGGCGGCTCGAACGGGCCTGAAGCAGACGCCGACGTACTCCAACCTGCAGGATCAGCAGCACATGTTCGGCGACTTCTTCTTCGTGCCGCTGACCAGCGTGCAGGTGGCCTCTACGGCGCGTTGAGCGCCATCTCCTCATCCAGATGCTTGAGGATGTCCGGCCAATGCCGGATCCAGCAGCAGACGTGATCGAAGCCCGGAAAGCGCCAGAGTTGACTCGCCTGCAGTCTCTGGAAATAGCGTACGGTTGAACGCTCCGGCACCGTGAGGTCGCGACCGCCGAACAGATGGCGTTGCGCGATCGCGCTCGGCAGCGCCGGTTGCGTGGCCGGATCCAGGCTCTGATCAAGCGGCAGGTAGCCATGCACTCGCGCCCACTCGCCCACGTCAAGGTTGGCTGCAATGGTGATGATCGCGCGCGTTGAGGGCACCTTCGGCGCCATCAGAACCGCCAGCGCCCCGCCACCGCTATAGCCGATCAGTACCAGATGCTGATAGTCCCCGGCGGCCGCAAATCCATTGGCCGCAACTGCCATGCTGTCCACGACCTGCGCGGAATAGCGCCCGGAGGTCCAAACACCCGGCGTGCATCCGGCGCGGTCGTGGACTGAGAAATAACAGGGGCGGCCCAGATAGAGCACCGGGTGCGCGGTGCGCGCGGCCAGGGCCAGCGCCAGCGGGTGTAAGGGGGTCGGATCGCTCGCGACCCTCGTGCCATGCCCGCTCCAGGGCACACCATCCCCGTCGATGAACACATAGAGCACTTTGCCGTCAGGATGCGATGACCAGAACACCTGGTGCTCAAAGGCCTCACCCTGGATGAGCGAGTCGGTCAGGGCATGCTGGCTCGCAAAGTCACGCGCGCGCTGCGTCGCACTCGCGCACGCGCCCAGCAGCAGGCACCACAGCGTGACGTTAAGGGACGACCAGCGGATAGGTCGCCGTCGTGCTCGCACCGCTCACGCTGCCTTGCGCCGTCACCGACAGATAGTAGGTACCGGAAACAGGGGT
The DNA here is from genome assembly GCA_035566155.1 of Steroidobacteraceae bacterium. GTDB lineage: Bacteria > Pseudomonadota > Gammaproteobacteria > Steroidobacterales > Steroidobacteraceae > FEN-1191. The sequence continues at coordinate 8,688 of DATMRM010000331.1, forward strand.
TGCGAAAGCGGGGAATGCCGCTCCGGCCTCGGCGGCACCGGCACTGCTGCCCGCCGGTACGATCGGTGTTCCGATCAGACCTAACAGGGATCCGGGGCATGCGCCGCCTGGGCTCGCCGGCGGTCCGCCGGAGCACAGCGACCACTGATAGCTACCGATGAAGACACTCTGGGACGCCGCATCGAGCAGGATGCCCGCAACGGCGGCCAGTGTGTTGCTGGCATTCGGACTGGCTTCCGTACTGACCAGCGCGGCTCTGCCGTTGAGCGTCACGAGCTGCGGGGCTCCGGGACCGATGACATTCTGCGCGCTGTCCACCGCAACCGGTGTCGCACCCGGGAGCGAATTGAGGTAGGTAGCCAGCGTCTGCGCGGCACTCTGCCCGCCGCCGAAGTCAACCCAGAATCGATCGGCGGTCAGGCGCGATTGCGGCATCGTGCCCTGGGTGAACACCAGCGACTGCAGGAACGCCGGCAAGCCGGGCGCCAGCGGTTGGTCGAGGAACAGGAACGACGCCAGCGACTGAAACTGCACGTTTCCGATCTGCGCTCCGCCGTTGACCTGCGTGTGGCAGGCGCGGCAGTAATGCCGGAACACGGCGTGATACAGATCGTTCGAGGCGCCCGTGCTCTGACCGGCCGTCAGCCATGCATCGGGTGTGGCCGAATCATCGAATGGGTGCGCCGTAGAGGCTGCCGGATCGCCGCCATACCATTTGCTCATCAGCGCGCGCGCTGCCGCGTAGCGATCGACGCTCGCACCGCTCCCCGTCGTGATCATCTCCGGGGCCGTATAGGTGCGCCACGCCAGAGCGTTGAGCTGCTGAATGCGTGGCTGCTGCGCCGACTGGGTGAACTTGCTCGCATCGACCGCACCGCACACCGGCGAGAGCGTGGACACCTGGCAGGGGAAAGCCGGGTCGGTGTCGGCAAACAGCATCGCGCCGACATCCCACGGCATGAAGGTCGCATCAACGTCGCCCGCCGCCGGATAGGGCTGACCGGGCGTAAATCCGGGCGCACCTCCATGACAGGCGGTGCAGGCGCCGGGCAGATAGCGCTGTCCGCGACGATCGAAATTGGCCGACAGCACCCGCTGGAAAACGCCGGTGCGATCATCCGGCGCGAAGGCGTAGAACTTGGCGTAACACGCCCCCGTATTGGTGGTCGAATCCGCCGGGTTAGTGAAGCATGGCGCCGTGGAACCCGGCGCCGGCGTGTACTCCATCGCCACCGCCAGGAAGGCGCCGATGCGGTTCACCGCCGCGCCCAGCGACGGATAGTTCACGACCACGGAGGCCATGTTGCCGTTGGTGCAGTTGGCGAAATACATGTCGCGGCCGAACGCGAGATCGAAATTGTTGGCGTAGTCCGCGTGCGTGACCGAGAAGCCGGCCTCGCCCTCGCCGTAGTTGCGGTCGTTCGGATCGAAGCAGTTCTGCTGCAGCCAGCCCTGCAGCGTGCTGCGCTGCGAATTCGGATCGATCGCCGCGTAGTAAGCGCCCGCCGACTCGCGCGTTTCAAACGACGACGGCGGTCCGCCTGCGGTCAGTGCCTGGGCGCGCAGAAAATCTTCCGGCGTCAGACTGGCCGAGCCGTCCGGGGTCAGCGGCAGGCTGGTCAGCGGGGTGTCGATGGTCACGGCAGTTCCCGCAGTGCTGGCGGTGGCCGGCGTGCCGAGCGCATCGCCGGCCTCGTCGTAGAGCTGCAGCATCAGCTGCGAGGCCGACAGGGCGCTGCCGGCTTGCGATCCGTCACAGGAACCGGGCGTCGCGCTGACCGCCATGCGTACGAACGCCGTATCGACGTCCGAATCCACCAGCTGATTGTTGTTGAGGTTTGCCCCCGGTGCGTTGTAAGCGACAAACACGTCTTCGCTGTTCAGCACGGGCAGCGGGAACGACACCAACGGATTGCTGAAGGAGAGCGGTGTCGAAAATCCTGGCGCCGCCGCGACTCCAGCGACCCACTTGGCATCGATCTGCTTCGTCGGCAGCGTGACGGCCCCGGATTCGGCGCCACCCTGGCGCGGGGAGTAGATGACGGTACGGGTCAGCTGCACACACACCGGTACATCGGCGGTCGGACCGGCAAGACCGGCGACCGTGCTGACGGCCACCCGGAACGTGTGCGGCAGCAGCGGCGGCGCTGCGGCCTGAGTGTTGAGGAAACGATTGAGGTCGTTGGCCGGCACCACCTGCACCTGCGCGGTGGCGGTGCCGGTGAGGCCCGATGCATTGGTGACGCTGAGCTGAAACTTCAGAGTCGCGCTCTGCGAGAGCGACGGGGCGGTGAATGAGACGGTGCTCGAGTTGCGGTACAGAAGAGTGACCGCCGGTCCGGCGGTCTGCGTCCAACCAAAACCCGTGATCGAAACATTGCCACCGTAGCTGTCCTCGCCGGACAACTGCACATCCGCTCCCGCGCGTACTGTGATCGACACTGAGCCGGCGCTGGAGCCGCGAGAGGGCTGATTGCCGATGGTCGCAATCAGTGCGGTGGGTGTCTGCACGAACTCACTGCTGCTGCTGCCACCACAGGCCGCCACCAGCGCGGTCGCCAGATACACCGTCACGCGGACGAGACGTTGGAATTGCCTTTTCATCGATGCCACCTGGAGCGGGCACGCCTGCTTCAGAACGTGAAGCGGAAACCACCTGAGATTGCGTAGTAACTGTAGTACTGCAGCTGCAGCACCTTCAGATACTGCGCATAGAGCTGAAAGCGATGCGGTAATTCGGTGATCACCCCGCCACCGACTTCCCAATAGTTCGGGTCGATGTTGTCGGTCGGAAGCTGGAACTGATCGGCGACCGATTGCGACGAAACATAGTGCGAGCTGACGCTCTGCGGCTTGTCGCGGAACTCGTGACGATATTCGCCGTAGCCGTAGGGAATGATCACGCCGAGCCTGGTGGACCAGGCGTAATTGAACTTCAGCCCCAGAATGCTCTGCAACGAGGTGACACTCTGGCCATTCACCGATAACGCCAGCTCCGGGTCGGAGCCCGAGCCGGTTTCAGTGAAGGCGCCGATGCGCGTGCCCAGATACTGCAGATTGGCGTACGGCGTGGCGGAAAAGGCGTGCAGATACCAGGAGTAGCCCCCGCCCACGGTCCCCAGCCACGAGGTCGCGCCGGTGCTGCTGAAGAAATTGGTATTGACCGAGGGCTCCTGCGGATTGTTCGACGGGTAGGCCACCAGGCGGCGCGTGTCGAGGGTCATGTGCTGCACGCCCACCGACACATTCAGATACGCGCTGTTCCAGTCCTGCTCGAAATAAACGGTGGCCCCGCCGCCGCTGCCTTTGACATTGCCGCTGGCAATGCTTTCGCTTGAATTGAAATTCGCGTGCTGCGACACCTCGCTGCCGATGATTCCGAACACGCTGTGGGCGGAGAGTCGCACGTCGGCACCGAACAGAAACTGCTGTCCGGAGAAATCGAAGGCATCGTTGAAGGTCGTCGGCGCCTTGCTGCCCGAGCCATAAGAACCGCTCGCGAACACGCTCCAGCGTCCGACACCGGGAAGATTCTCATCGGCGCTCGCGCCGCCGCCGAGCGCTTGCTCGGCATCGGCATCCGCCAGCTGTTCATCGTCCTGATAGCCCTGGCGCGCGAAGCGCATCGTCTGCGTGATGAAGCGCACCGCGTTCAGTCGGTTCGTGACGGCATCGAACTGATTGCTCGCCAGGCGATTGGTGATCGAGGACTGCGCGGAATACTCCTCGTCGGCGGTCCAGCGCAGCGCGAATCCCAGTGCCTGGGCCGACAGATGCAGACTGAATGCCGATTGCCCGAAACCCAGCAGCTCGGCCGCGTTGTCCTCCAGCTCGCGCAGCTGGATGAAAAGGTTCAGCTGCGCGCCGCTGCAACCGCTGCCGGTGAGACCGCACAGCTTCAGCAGGCTGACATAGGCCGCATCGTCGGCCTGCGCGGCCGCCAGTTCGAGCCCGTTGAAATTGAATGCATTGTCGGTCGTGACCAGCGTGGTCAGACACGGCGCCGGCACGGCGCCGTCGCCCGCGACGCCGATGGTGCAGCCGGACCCGCCGTTGGGAGCGGGCGCGGTCTGCGCCCACGCACTAGCGCCTACGATCTGCAGCAGCAGCGCGCCGCACGCGAGCGAAAGCCCGCGACGCACGCCTCGCGTACCAAAATCTTGCCTTTGGGACTGGTTGTTGCGCATTGCGCCAGCTTCCCTGCTACGGATTTGACGGCCACACGGCTGGGCGTGCCGACGGTGCTCGTTCGTTGTTACCGGATTAGCTTACACAACGTAAAGCGTAACGAGTAGAGCTTTTGCGACATCCACCAACGATTTTTGGGACTTCCCGAGCGTTGCAAATTCTGCGCGTCAACCATCGGAAAGTCATTCGGCCCGGCAGATCTTCGGATCGCGGCGGCAAATGCCCTGCTTGAGTCGCAGCAGCTGGAGGTTGTGCTCGAAGTTTTGTCCGTCGGTCACGAGCCGTAGCGCCTGCGCAGTGTCGTTTTGCTGCAGTCGAGCGCGGGCAAGGCCCGCATAGGCACGTGCTGCCTGGCTAATAATCTGTTTTGCCTGAGCATTGTCAGGATTGCACTGCAGGACCTGGGTCAACATGTCATGCAGGTTGTTGGCACCCTTGGAAAGCAAGGCCTCGACCTCGTCGGTCGACGCCATGCTGGAGGCCTGCTTGAGCGCATCCGCGGACAGGAACAGCGTATCGCCAATCTGACGGCACTGCGCTTCGGTGACCGGCTCGGGCGCGGAAACCGCGGGAGGCCACAGCTGCGCGTTGAGCGCCTGGTCCTGCACATACTCACTGTAGAAACGCGCGCCCAGGAACAGCGCCATGGCCAGTACCGTCGCGACCAGGGCTCCGATCCACAACCTGTTCTTCTGCAGCCAGGTCTGCGGGGCCAGCAGGCGCAGGAACTCGCTGACGCTCTCGATGCGGTCCGCGCGCCGCAGGGCCAGGCCGCGCCGCACGCCGTCCCACTGACGTCGCGACAGGGAATCGATGCGCTGGGGTACCAGCTGGGCTTCGAATGCGGTACGTGCCGAGGCGCGTGCAAACGGATGCTTGCCACCGAAAATAAAATACGCGACGCAGGCAAACGCATAGATATCGTCGCGCGGATCCGGTGGGTCGCGATTCCACTGCTCGAGTGCAGCA
>DATMRM010000332.1:0-2133 GCA_035566155.1 Steroidobacteraceae bacterium
CGACGCAAGGGACAGCAATCTTGGCGGTGGCATCTCCCACCTCCATTGGTAGCGTCGGCTTCCGTACCCGATGTGAAAAGTTTGGCTACACCTCACCTAGAATCAATCCAGAAATATCCAGTAAAATGAATGCGTCCCAACGGCTGCGTTTGACCTCGAGCTGAAATTGGGAAGCCAGAACGTTGACCTGGCGCAGACGACCTGTATGCGATCGGCGACGCTGCCGGCACCCATGGGTTGCGTACGCGCGTGCCCGGGATGGGGCAGTCTGATCTAACGGTCCAATGGATCGAGATCTGTTGAGCGTGCGGTCGCTTTCTGACCTTGCAGCACGGTGAGTCTCGCTGTCAGCGCTGCATGAACTCGTTCGTACGCGTCGCTTCCCAACGTGAGCCGTCCGGGCCCGGAGCGCTGATCGGCGCAATCGATCATCGCACGTGCTGTCTTGCGGGCATCTCCACGCACGGAGAACCTGCCTGAGCTCCACGCCCTGCGAATCTCGCCGACTGGCGTGCTCTCGTAGACCGCAGTTGCGGGCGTGCTGATCATGCCTTTGCCGAAGTCCGTGGCCGTGGGGCCCGGTTCGATGATGGTGAACTCGATGTTGAACGGTGCCACCTCCTGCGACACCGCCTCGACAAACCCCTCAATGCCCCACTTCGTTGCGTGGTAGAGGCTAAAGCCCGGATAGGCGATCTGCCCGCCCTCCGAGGACACCTGCAGAATGCGCCCGCCGCCCTGTGCCCGCAGGTGCGGAAGTACGGCGCGGATCACCTGAATCGAACCGACGAGGTTGGTATCGATCTGTTGCCTCATCTGCTCATCATTCAGCTCTTCTGCGGCGCCAAACAGTCCGTAGCCGGCGTTGTTCACGATGACGTCGATACGCCCCAAAGAGTTAAAGGCTCCATCGACCACCCGCCGAACAGCCGCACTGTCCGTGACGTCCAGCGCCGCAACGCTGAGCTGAGTCACATAGCGGCTCACGAGTCCATCGAGCGCGTGCAGTCTGCGCGCCGTCCCGGCGACTCGATCACCGCGGGCCAGAAGCTGCTCCGTCATGTTCCGTCCCAGACCGGAGGAGATTCCGGTGATGAACCACGTCTTGATCATCGGAAGCGCTCCTCTTACTGGCGTCAGGCGGCGTCAGCGTGCGCGCCAATGCCGTCTAAGGCCACGACCGCATCGTTGGGCAGATCCAATTCGGCCACAGCCAGGTTTTCGCGCAAGTGCGCGACCGAGGAGGTACCCGGGATTAGGAGAATGTTGGGCGCGCGGCGAAGTAGCCATGCGAGGGCAACTTGCATGGCCGTGGCACCGAGGCGCTGAGCCACATCGGACAAGATGGAAGACTGCAGCGGGCTGAAGCCGCCCAAGGGAAAGAACGGCACATAGGCTATGCCGTTGATGGCAAGATCATCGATGAGTGCATCATCTGCCCGATGTGCCAAGTTGTAGTGGTTCTGCACGCAGACGATCTTAACAATCCGCCGCCCTTCCTCGATCTGCGCAGGCGTGACATTGCTCAGTCCGATATGACGAACCAGCCCCTTGCGCTGGAGCTCGGCCAGTACGCTGAGCGGCGCCGCGAGTGAGCCTTCGGCAGGCCCATGGACACCCAACATGCTGCGAAGATTCACCACATCGAGCACATCCAGACCCAGGTTGCGCAGGTTGTCGTGCACCGCCTGGGTCAGCTCTTGCGAAGAGAAAGCCTGTAGCCACGACCCGTCCGTGCCGCGCCGGGCGCCGATCTTGGTCACGATGACGAGATCATCGCGATATGGATGCAGGGCCCTGCGAATCAGCTGATTCGTGATATGCGGGCCGTAGTAACCACTGGTGTCGATGTGATTCACACCGCTTGCCACGGCTTCGCGCAGGACGGTCAGTGCGGCATCCGTGTTCCTGGGCGGCCCGAACACGCCGGGCCCCGCGAGCTGCATGGCGCCGTAGCCGAGTCTCTTTACGGTTCGGTCACCCAGGGCAAATGTGCCGGTTCTGTTGATGCTGGACATGGTCGATCTCCTTTCGAGCAGGGACACAATCTAGCCGCTGTCGGCCTGCGCGATAATAGGGCCCAATCCGCACGGGCCGTGCGGACAGGCGATCAGTGAAAACTGAATCTCGCTG
>DATMRM010000333.1:0-2656 GCA_035566155.1 Steroidobacteraceae bacterium
TCGAAGATCGGCATGAACATGCTGGGCCAGCAGCTCGCACTGTCGAATGCGAAGTATGGCATTCGGGTCAACACCATCATGCCCGGTCTGCTTGACACGCCGATGTCGATCGAGAGTACAGCACGAGCGCGAAAAATCTCACACTCAGAACTGCGCTCCGAGCGCGACAGACGGGTGCCGCTCAAGGGCAAGATGGGAACCGCATGGGACGTGGCGCACGCCGCTCTCTTTCTACATTCCGAAGAATCGCGCTTCATCACAGGAATCGTGCTACCCGTAGACGGTGGACAGAGCGCGCGCATCGGCTAGGGCCTTCGCTTGTGTCACGCTCATGACGGAACTTCGTCACGCACTGGCGCACCCTTCGCTCCCAGTGACCAGCTAGCCAACGGTCGATCCTATGAAGAAAAAGTTACGCTCACCAATCGCGGCACTCAGCACCTGTTCGCGATAACGTTTGCGGGTGCGGCCTAGCCACCAGCCCGTCGGTCCCGGCGGCGCCAGGGTGCCTGATGCCGCTACAGGTGGACCGACTTCGCATCGGCAGCCGCGCCCGCCCCATTGACTAGCGACCAGCGGACACTGCGATGCCAGCTCTTTTGGCCCTCGATGGCAGTCGATCAAAACCAGTACACTTCCGTCCACGAATTACTTGCCCTGGATCACACATTGCAGCCAGCCACGGGGCGTGATAACGCCTAAAATCAGTTCCGGTCCGAAGGCACAGATATGACACCCGTAAGCTGGTTTGCGAGAATCGGCGCCGTACTCATCATGAGCGCGAGCAGCCATGCCGCTGCCGACGACGTCTATAAGACTGTGGATGGGCAGGGCAACGTCGTCTATTCGGACCATGCGATTGCGCCGACATCGAAGAAGGTCACTGTCGACGTGATTCAAGGAAATGCCGAAGACGCCGCGCGGCTTGCCAAACAGCGTGCGCTTGCCAACGCGGATGCCGCTCAGCAAGCCAAAATCGCTCAACAGCAGGCCGCGGAACAACAGCAGCAACAAGCGCAGGAAGCGCTGAAGAAGCGCAAATGCGAAGCCGCTCGCAACCGCTATGCGCTCTTCGCCGCCGGTGGACGCATATTCAGAACGGACGAACAGGGCAATCGCGCCTACTACTCCGACGCCGAAATTGACGCGCAGCGCATCACTACCAAGGCGGCAATGGACGCGGCGTGTTCCCAGTGAGTCGAGTTCGCTTGGTGTTGTCGCTCGCGGCCGGCCTGCTCCTGATTCAGATCAATTCGGCTGCAGACGAGCTGTACAAGTACCACGACGCGAACGGCAATCTGGTTTACACAGATCGCAAGCCCACCTCCCCTGCCGCGACGATTGAGCCGCTTTCGGTCGGCCTGGAGAGCAAGGCGCCGCGGATCGAAATACAGGCCGTCAGCGATGACACCAAATGGCGATTGGTTGCAACAAACGAGTGTCTGTGCGTGGTCGAATTCGGTGGTGAGATCACCGAGGCGCATAACCTGAACCTCGCCGACGGGGTTACGTTTCACCAAATACTGGCGCCGCGTTCGCAACAGGCCCTGCTCGAAGTCGCACATTCGCCGCGCAGCGGCACACCGATGGCGCGCGTGGCCTGGAAAGGCATCCTTGGAGCACCCGGAGCCGAGCACAGTCCTCCGATGCCTTATCGCGCCCCGTTCGCCCTGGGCGCAAGTTACAAGGTGACCCAGGCCTATCCTGTGCGCCTCACCCACGCGAGCGCTGCCGACCAATACGCCGTTGATTTCGCGCTCCCGGACGGCACTCCGGTGAACGCCGCACGTGAAGGCACCGTTATCAACGTAAAGCACGACAAATATATGGGTGCGGCAACACCCCTGATGATGGATCAAGCAAATATGGTGGAGATCCTGCACGATGACGGCACGATCGCCATCTACGCGCATCTGCACTGGGATTCGGTGCGCGTGCAGCCGGGACAACATGTACGACGCGGCGAATATATTGCCGACTCGGGCAGCACGGGGTTTAGTACCGGCGCACATCTGCATTTTGCGGTAGTCAGAAACACGGGGATGTCCACTGAATCAGTACCGGTTCAGTTTGCCGGCCCCGGCGGAACAGCAATCACCGCGCAAACGGACGCGCTGCTCACAGCCTACTAGGCTTTCACTGGCGCTGCCGCTCGTGCAGCACCTGGTTCAGGAAATTTTTCAATCGCTCGGTTTTCGGTCGCTCGAACAAGTCGGTCGGACTTCCCTCTTCGACAATCTGACCGCGGTCCATGAAGATTACGCGATCGGCAATTTGTCGTGCGAATGACATCTCATGCGTCACGCAGATCATGGTCATACCTGTGGTACTCAGGCCGACGATGATATCCAGCACGTCTTTGGTCATCTCCGGGTCGAGGGCCGAAGTCGGCTCGTCGAACATCATGACGCGTGGCTGCATGCACAGGGCGCGCGCGATGGCAACGCGTTGCTGTTGACCACCTGACAATTGCGCCGGGTAGCTGCTCACGAAGTCGAGCATATGCACACGGCCTAGATAGTCCAGCGAGATTGCTTCGGCTAGTTTTCTTGGCAGGCGGCGCACCCGCATCGGCGCCAGCATACAGTTCTCGAGTGCCGTCAGGTGCTCAAACAGATTGAAGGACTGAAACACCATTCCTACGACGCGACGCACG
>DATMRM010000334.1:0-7095 GCA_035566155.1 Steroidobacteraceae bacterium
GAGCCAATCGCACCCGTCAGATTGATGCTCGGGAAGAACGCAGCACGTGCCGCACCGATGTCGGCATTCGCAGCGCGCAATTGATGCTCCGCCTGTAGAATATCCGGCCGCCGCAGCAATACCGTGGACGGCAGAGCCGGCGGCAACGGTGCCAGCCCAGTGATGTTGGCATCCAGCTCCCGCGGAAGCGTTCCGGCGTCGACGGCTCCGCCAATCAGAAGCGCCAGCGCGTCCACGTCCTGCGCCACATTGCCCTCAAAGCGCGCCGCATCGACGCGTGCCTGCTCCACTGTGGTTCGGGCCTGCGCCAGATCCAGACCTGAGACCGCACCCGACTCGTGACGCTGCCTCGTCAGATCGTACGAGGCTTCCTGGCCCTTGAGTGTCTCGAGCGCAAGTCGGTCGAGTTCACGGTCCGCGGCCAGTGTCAGGTAGGCGCCCGCCACCTGGGCGATCAGACTGAGCTGCGCACTGCGCCGCGCCTGCTCCTGCGCAAGATATTGCTGCAACGCTGCGTGCGACTGACTCCGCACACGTCCAAACAGATCGATTTCCCATGAGCTCACTCCGACCCCGACTTGATAGATCTTCTCAAGCGGAATGGTCGTCCCGGGTGGCAGCTGCGTGCCAAAGGCCAGTGCGGGCGGTATCTTCTCGCGGGTATAGGAACCATTCGCGTCGACCTTCGGCAACAGATTGGCGCGTTGCACGTGATACTGCGCGCGTGCCAGCTCGACGTTGAGCACCGCTACTCGCACGTCACGGTTGTTCGCCAGGGCCTGCGCGATCAGCTGTTGCAGCTGTGGATCCGTGAAAAACTCCCGCCAGCCGATTTCCCAGACCGATGTCTGACTGGCACCGGTGGCGCCGGCATCGGCAGAGGGCATCGGCGTGCTGTTCTCGGGCAGGGGCCACTGTTCCGGCACCGGCAGATCCGGACGCTTGTAGTGCGGCTCCAGTGTGCAGCCGGACAACGCACTCATCGCAATGAGTGCGGCCACCGCGGTGCGAACCGGGTTACGCAACATCAGCCACCCCGCGCCGGAGAGACCGGCGGCGGCATCAGTGAAGGATTCTCCGCAGCGTGCGTGGGTGCATGCTCCATCACGCCGTGGAATGCGCGCTGCACGATGACGAAGAACAGTGGGATGAAGAAGATTCCGAGGAACGTACCGCCGAGCATGCCTCCGAATACGCCGGTGCCGATCGCTCGTTGCGCACCGGCGCCCGCACCGGTTGCCACGGCGAGAGGAAACACGCCCAAACCAAAGGCCAGCGAAGTCATGAGAATCGGTCGCAAGCGATCGCGCACCGCATGCAGCGTCGCTTCGATCGTATTCATGCCCGCTTCAACGTATTCCTTTGCGAATTCGACGATCAGAATCGCGTTCTTGCTGGTGAGTCCAATGGTCGTGAGCATCCCGACCTGAAAGTAGATATCGCGCTCCAGACCGCGCGCGGTGGTGGTGAGCACCGCGCCGATGACACCCAACGGTACGGCCATCAGGATCGCGGTTGGTATCGACCAGCTCTCATAGAGCGCCGCCAGACACAGGAACACGACGATGATCGACAGTGTGTACAAGGCGGGAGTTTGTGCTCCGGCCGCGCGCTCCTGATAGGACTCTCCGGTCCAGTCCACCGAATAGCCCTGTGGCAGTTGACCGACCAGCTTCTCGATCTCCTTCATCGCCTCGCCAGAACTCACGCCAGGAGCCGGCTGGCCGTTGATTTCTACCGCCGATACGCCATTGAATCGCTCCAGGCGTGGCGGTCCGTACTCCCAATGTGAGCTCGCAAATGAGGCGACTGGCACCATGCTGCCCACCTTGTTGCGCACATACCAGGTGTTAGCGTCTTCGGGATCCATGCGATACGGTGCGTCGCCCTGAATCAGAACGTGCTTGACGCGACCGCGATCGATGAAGTCATCGATGTAGCGACCACCCCAGGCAATCTGCAATGTGTCGTTGACATCGTCCATCGATAGACCCAGCGAGATCACTTTCTGTGAATTGATATCGAGCCGAAATTGCGGTGCATCCTCGACTCCCGCCGGTCGCACGTTTGCCAGCAGCGGGTCCTTCCTGGCCGTTCTCAGGAACTGGTCGCGAGCGTCAATCAGGGCCTCATGTCCCTTGCCCTTGTTATCCTTCAAATAGAAATCGAAGCCGGCGGAGTTTCCAAGTTCGTTGATCGCGGGCGGCGCAAACACAAAGGCCTGCGCGTCCTTGATTGCCGCCAGCGCCCCATAGGCTCGGCCCTGGATGGCCGAGAGGCTCAGCCTGCTCGACTTTCGCAAGCTCCAGTCCTTGAGCACGATATAGCCGAAGCCGACGTTCTGCCCGGCTCCCGTAGGGCTGAACCCTGCCACCAGGAAGGAGCCTTCGATTGCATCCTTCTCCTGCGTCAGAAAGTAGTCCTTGATCTTTTCCATCGCGTTGAGCGTACGCTGCAGCGTCGCCCCGACCGGCGTCTGCACTACCGTGAACAGATAACCCTGGTCCTCCTCGGGCACGTACGCGGTTGGCAAGCGAAAGAACAGCATTCCCATAATGGACGCCAGGGCTGCGTACACCAGCAGGAACCGTGCGGGACGGCTCAGGATGCGCGCAACCGTACTCTGGTAGCGCAGGTTGCTGCGATCGAAGAACTGATTGAACCAGCGAAATAAGCCGCGGTTGGAATGATGCTCGCCCTTGGCCACCGGCTTGAGCAACGTGGCGCACAGCGCCGGCGTCACGACGATAGCCATCAGCACCGACAGCACCATCGCTGCAACGATCGTCAACGAGAACTGGCGGTAGATGACGCCGCTGGAACCATTGAGAAATGCCATTGGAATGAAGACCGCGGTGAGCACCGTGGCAATGCCGATCAGCGCACCGGTGATCTGTTGCATGGATTTGCGAGTAGCGTCCCGTGGCGAAAGCCCTTCGTCCCTCATCAGCCGCTCGACGTTTTCAACCACTACGATGGCGTCGTCCACCAACAGGCCGATCGCAAGCACCATCGCGAACATCGTCAGCATGTTGATCGAAAATCCCGCCGCCTTGAGTACGGCGAACGTGCCCAGTAGCACCACCGGCACTGCGATCGTCGGAATCAGCGTCGCGCGCAGGTTTTGCAGGAACAGCCACATCACCAGAAACACGAGTACGATCGCTTCGGTAAGTGTCTTCACCACCTCGGTGATCGATTTGCGCACGAATGGTGTCGTGTCATAGGCGACGGCGTAACGCAGACCGGCCGGAAATCCGGGCTGGAAGCGTTGCAACGCTTCTTCCACGGCGGCGGCTGTTTTTAGCGAATTGGCTCCGGAGGTGAGCGAAATGCCCATGCCGGAGGCGGGCTGGCCGTCGAAACGCGCCTCGGCGCCATAGCTCGATGCGCCGAGCTCAACGCGCGCAACGTCCCCCAGGCGCAACGTCGAGCCGTCGGTATTGCTGCGCAGAATGATGTTGCGAAATTGCTCCGGCGTTGAGAGCCTGCCCAAGGCCGTGACGGTCGCATTGAGCTGCTGCCCCGGCACGTAAGGCAGTCCACCCAGTTGCCCAACAGAAATCTGGGCGTTTTGCGCCTTGATCGCCGTAACGATGTCTTCGGGCATCAACGAGTAAGTGGCGAGCTTGTTCGGATCAAGCCAGATGCGCATCGCGTACTTGCCGCTGCCGAAGAGCTGCACGGTCCCAACCCCATCAATGCGGCTGAGCGGTTCGGCAATATTGGTAGCGAGGTAATCGTTGACGTCGGCCGTAGTCAGGGAGGGGTTGTCGGACACGAAGCCAATTGCCAGCACGAAATTGGAATTGGTCTTGGTGACGGTGATGCCCTGCTGTTGCACGATCTGCGGCAGCAAGGGCACCGCCGATTGCAGCTTGTTCTGCACCTGAACTTGCGCAATATCCGGGTTGGTGCCACTGCCAAAGGTCATCGTAATGGCGATGCTGCCGGCGCTGTCACTGCTGGACGTCATGTAGAGCAGGCCGTCGAGACCAATCATGTTCTGTTCGATGATCTGCGTGACCGCGTCCTGCACGGTTTGCGCCGAGGCGCCCGGATAGTTGGCGTTGACCACGATCGAGGGCGGTGCGATCTGTGGGTAGCGCGCGACCGGCAGGCGCACGATCGAGACGATCCCTGCCATCATCAGGATGATGGCGATGACCCAGGCAAAGATCGGACGATCAATAAAAAAGTTCGACATAGACGCCCTTAGCGCTGCGCGGTAGCGACTGCTACGGGCGCCGTCTCACCCGATGCTCCAGCCACCGCCTGTTCAACCGTCTGCACCTGCATACCGGGCTGCACCTTCTGAACGCCCTCAACAATCAGGCGATCACCGGCCGACAGGCCGCCCTCCACCAGCCATTGATCACCGATGGTGCGCGCCACTCTTACCTCGCGCGCTTCGACCTTGTTCTGCGCATTGACCACCAGCGCGGTCGCATTGCCTCTTGGGTCTCGAGCGATGCCCTGTTGCGGTGCCAACAGACCATTGGTTACGACGCCTTCACGGATGATCGCGCGCACGTACATGCCCGGCATCAGGATGTGATCTGGATTGGGAACGATCGCTCGCAGCAGCAACTCACCGGTAGTCGGGTCGACCGTGACATCGGCAAATTGCAGTTTGCCTTCATGCCCGTATTCGGTGCCGTTCTCCAGCATAATCTTTGCTGCCGCTCCCGCACCGCCGCCCTGCACTCGGCCGGAATCGACCTCCTGGCGCAATTGCAACCATTCGCTGCTGGATTGATTCACATCAACATAGATCGGATCGAGCTGTTGCACCGTGGCCATGGCATCGGTCTGATTCTGCGTGACCAGCGCCCCCTGAGTGACACTCGACTTACCGATGCGACCGGTGATTGGCGAGACAATATGCGCGTAGGCGAGATTGACCGCGGCGCTATCGACCGCGGCCTGTGCCGCTACGACATCGGCCTGAGCCTGTCGCCACGCAGCCACCGCGTTGTCATTGTCCTGCTGACTAACGGCATCGATCTTGACTAGATCCGCGTCGCGTCTGGCCGTCGTGCCTGCCGCTTCCACTGTGGCCTCGGCCTTCTGTAGCGCGGCCTTGGCATTGTTGTACTGCGCGCGGTACGGAGCGTCATCCAGTTCGTAAAGCGGTTGACCCGTTTTGACGAACGCTCCTTCGGTGAAGAGCCGCTGCTTGACGATACCGCTCACCTGCGGGCGCACTTCCGCAACCAAGTACGCCGCCGTGCGTCCCGGTAGTTCCCGAGTCAGCGGCACGGGCTGCGGCTTCAACGTCACGATCGTGACCTGCTGAGCCGGCCTGGCGTATTGCCTCGCGCTGTTCTGACCGCAGCCGGCCAACAGCAGTCCGAAAGTCAAGGCCGCGACGACGAAAGAAGGGCGACCGCTGACAGTCGGTAAAGCAGGCATGCGACACCTTGGAGGTTGGAACTGCGTTCCAGGGGCCTCGGCAAAATCTACAGTGGCCGCGGGCTCCCGGGCAGGAGTGAATGAACGTTCATTCGCATTCTAGGGTGCGGCAAACCGGGTGGCAATCCCGCAACGCGCGAATAGGAGAACCAAGAGACGCTCGGCAGCGGAGTCTGCGACGAAGCCGCAGGACTCCACCGCTGCCGTCGGGGGGGCAGGATGTCATTGCTTTAGAACGGTTCGTAGCCCAGCGACGCGGCGCGCAAGTCAAGCACCTCGCCCTGCGAGTTGACGGTGCAGATGACGCGCGCGACGGCGCGATTGTCGTGCGCATCGCGCGCGGTCAGCTCCAGTTCGCTGTTGCTGGCGAGCGCTGCCAGGTTGCTGGCGCCGGCCTCGTCGAGGTATCGCGTATTGAGCAGCTTCAGGGTGTTCGGCATTTTGGTGGACAGCTCCGCCATGAACGCCTTGACGCAGCCGTTGAGCGCGCGCGGCCGATCCGTAGCGGCGCCAATCGTCGGCACTGCAGCGATAACAGCGGCGATCGCGGCCATCTTGAATGTTCGGGTCATCATTTTGTCAGCTCCATAATCAGGGTGGGGGGAATCCCCATGGATTCTGACAATTTCGACAATAGTTAGTTCGACAAACTATCCATTTTCATCCATGGATGGCTGCCCGCCTCGGAGCAAGCACACTGTGTCGAAACGTATGCATTGTTTCGGCTGCAACATTCCGACGCCCGACATCCCTGATCTGATGGCGGACTGCGCAAGCCATCGTGGGTCAATTCGAAGCGGTCCTTGTCATATTCGGCGCGGTCACCACCTGGGCGGTCATTCCCTGGGGCTGGACGCTGATGAAACCGTGCTTCTGAGTACGCGGAACCGGCTTGCGGCGGCTCTTGCGCCACAGATCGTAGATCGTGAGCGCCGCCGTCAGGGAAGCCAGCGTGACGAAGTAGACCGAAGGCCCGAATGCCGCCATCAGACTTCCCATCAACAGCGGTCCGACGGCGGCCGCGGCACCATTCAGGAGCAGCAACGCGCTGCTGGCAGCCACCATCTGCGCTGGCTCCAGTTTGTCATTCACGTGCGATATCGCCAATGAATAGAGTGTCAGTACCGAGCCGCTGAATACCGCCGCGAGCATCAGAAACAGCGCGCGCGGCATGCCACTGAAGACCGCAATGCTCCCGGCGACCAGAGTTGCGATCGTGCACACGCCGGCAATCACGGTACGGCGGTCGATGCGATCGGACAGGCGACCCACCGGATATTGAGTAACGACAGCCGCCAGAATGCTCACGCTCATGAAGGTCGCGACGCCGGCGACACCCAGACCACTCAGGCGCGCGTAGACCGGCCCCATCGAGAACAGGATCGCCGAGATCAGGCCGGATACCGTCACCGCTACCACACCGAGGGGTGAATTGCGGTACAACTCGCGGTACCGCACGGGGCGCGGCAGCGAGCACTCGGGCATTTTCTGTGCAGATACCACAATCGGCACCATCGCCAACGAAATCAGCGCAGAGATCAACATGAATGGGAACGGACTGCGTGGATTGGCGAGCATCAGCAGAAGCTGCGCGACACCCAGCCCCACATACAGCACCGCCATGTAGACCGCGAGCAGCCGCCCGCGATTCGCACTGCTTGCGCGGTCATTCAGCCAGCT
>DATMRM010000335.1:0-2976 GCA_035566155.1 Steroidobacteraceae bacterium
GAGGTGCAGCAGCGACCGGTCGTTGGCGGCCGCGGCGCTCGCGGGCAACGGGGTCGGCGCCTGAACCGCAGCGACGCTCGGAGCCGGATCGAACACGATGTGCGCGTCGCGAATGAGATCGCCATCGCACAACACCAATGCGCGCTGCATCACGTTCTCCAGTTCGCGTACGTTGCCGGGCCAGGCGTAAGTCAACAGCAGCTGAGCTGCGGATGGATGCACGGCCGGTATGCGCTCGCCGGCGCGACAGTGGCCCGCCAGCAACCGCATCGCCAGCGGCAGGATGTCATCGCGCCGCGAGCGCAATGGCTGCAGCGTGATCGGAAACACGTTCAGACGGTAGTACAGATCCTCGCGGAAACGAGCCGCAGCGACTTCCTCGCGCAAGCGCCGATTGGTCGTGGCGATCACACGCACATCCAGCGCTATCGAATTGCGGGAACCGAGGCGTTCGACTTCGCGCTCCTGCAGCACCCGCAGCAGCTTGGCCTGCAATGTCATCGGAATCTCGGAGATTTCATCGAGCAGCAGCGTGCCGCTCTGCGCTTGTTCGAACTTGCCGGGATGAGCATTGTGTGCGCCTGTGAACGCGCCACGTTCCCAGCCGAACAGCACGGCTTCCAGCATATTCTCGGGGATCGCCGCGCAGTTGAGGCCGACGAACACGCGACGCGCGCGGGCCGAATGCGCATGGATGTAGCGTGCGAGCACTTCCTTGCCGGTGCCGGATTCACCGGCAATCAGTACCGTGCACTCGCTCGCCGCCACGCGACGCGCCAGCTGCATGAGTACTCGCGAGCCTTCTGCGCAGGCCACGGGATCGTGGATCTGACTGGCGCAGAAGCGCTCGTGCGTTTCCGGATCCTGCACTATTGCTGATGTCTGCATGGGACAGCCCACCGCCTCTTCAAGTATGACTTGTGAGGACAGAGGAGCAATTTGCGTGCCGTCGGAAAAGTGTGACCGGTCTCACACCGGCGGACGATTGCCGCCTGATCGACGTCAAGTTTCCGACACAGCTCCATCGGCGCTCGTGAGCGAGTATTTGCGCAGCTTCTCGACCAGCGTCGTACGACGCAGACCCAGTAAACGCGCGGCGTGCGCCACCGTGCCGCCGGCTTCCTCCAGCGCACGCACGATCAGACGCTGCTCCAGCCCCTCGAGGTAGTTGCGCAGGTCAAAGCCATCGGGAATTTCTTCGAGCATCACATCGGCCAGTCCCGCATCCATCGGCGGCGGCTCGCCTTCGGTACTTTCCTGTGTGAGCGGATAGCCGACGGCAAGCTCGCGTGACAGCGCTTCCAGCGCGGGCGCGAGCACGGCCGCGACGGGTGCCGTCGCCAGCAGGTTCTCCGCGGCGACCTCACTGGCAGGATCCCAGTCCACAGGCCGGTAGCGCGAGGGCAGATCGGCCACCGTCACAGCGCGGTTGCCGCACTGGATCGACATGCGCTCGATCAGGTTCGACAGTTCGCGCACGTTGCCCGGCCATCGGTAAGCCCTGAGCGCCTCGATCGCCGGGGCGCTAAACTGCACCGTGGGTCGGCCGGCCCCGATGATGCGCTCGGACAGGTCGGCGATCAGGTGCGGCAAATCTTCGCCGCGCTCGCGCAGAGCCGGCATCTCGATCGGAACCACATTCAGTCGGTAGAACAGATCCTCGCGGAAGGTGCCCTTGGCAATGGCCTGCTCCAGGTCACGATGGGTTGCCGCGATGATGCGCACATCGCAGCGCTGCGAGACACAGCTGCCGACACGCTCGTAGACACGTTCCTGCAGCACCCGCAGCAGTTTGACCTGCATGGTCGGATTCATGTCGCCGATCTCATCGAGGAAGATCGTGCCGCCGTCGGCGATCTCGAATCGACCCTTGCGCGTCACCAGGGCGCCGGTAAAGGCGCCTTTTTCGTGGCCGAACAGCTCGCTCTCGAGCAGCTCGGCCGGAATCGCGCCGCAGTTGATCGGCACGAACGGGCGCAGGCGCCGCGGCGACGCCTCATGAATCGCGCGCGCGACCACTTCCTTGCCGGTTCCGGACTCACCGAGCACCAACACATTGCTGTCGAATGCGGCGACCTGGTTGATCAGGTGATTGACTTTCTGGATCAGCGGCGATGACCCGGTAGGTAGACTTCCGACTGCACCCGAATTCGGGCCGACAGTGCGGGCATCGCTGCTGACAAAGGGTCCGGTCACAACCGCTCTTTCGGGCATGAAGTCATTTTTCCGTCACCTGAAATCGTGGGCGACAGACTATTGGACGACTTATGGCAACAGTGAGGTATTCCGTCACAGCCGCCCTGAGCACGGTGTCTCAGTTTCGGCGCAGACGACGCCAGTCAGCCGCGCGCTTTGCGCACGTCGGCGATTTGCCGGCGGTGACGCAGGAACGCAAGCTTTTGAATCAACTCGACCAGAGCTTCGGAAATATCGGGGAATTTAACCTTTGCAGTACTACCGTCAACTGCGGCCACTTCGGCCGGAATCTCCAGCGGCTGTGGCACTGAGCTGCGCAGTTGTACGCGCAGCAAGCCATGCGCGCCCACCGGCGGTGGCTTGCCGATGCAAGTCCAGGACGCACCCAGTCCGTTGAAGTTGATGCTGGTCGCCGGAGGCATCTTCTCCCTGGCTATCAGCTTCGAGAGCAGCTGCATCACCAGGTTGAGTTTGAAGTCCAGCCGTGAGATCTCACCGGCCAGCGCGCCCAGGTCCTCGTTCTTGTCGCGCACCGGATGCTCTTCCACCGCCACGCAGGCATGCAGCAGCAGCAGATTGGCCTCTTCGATGCCGATCAGCTCGAAGCGATCGGGAGGTGACGGCAGCTGCAGCCACTGCACCGGCAGCACGTCGTGATAGGCCAGTTGGTCGTACAGCACTACGGTATCGATGTCCTCGAACATACCGCTCCATTGTACTGCTTATGGGGTCGCCGGGGCTCCCGCCGTCGCTACGCTGAAACTGCGCACCTCCGGGCCG
>DATMRM010000336.1:0-2128 GCA_035566155.1 Steroidobacteraceae bacterium
CAAGCCAGACAAACAGCAGCGCAATCACGACGCACAGCGCTGCCGCGGCACCTGCCAACGATCGGTGCACGCCGATCAGCCCGCCGAGAATTCCCACGGTGAAGCCGCTGACGAAGCGCAGCCCCGAAGCGGCCATGGCATACACCCCGATCACGTGACCGCGCAGAGGGGCGGGCGCGTTCAGCTGAACCAGCGCTTGTGCCATGGCACTGAACGCAAGTTCCAGGAAGCCGGCGCAGAACAATGCCCAGAGTGCCAGCGCATAGGAGTGCGTGAGCGCGAAAATGCCCAGCGCGCAACACCACAGGAAGCTCAGCGCGAACGCGGTGGCTACGCGCGGTGTCAACAACCCACGCGCCTCGAGCATCATCGCTGCACCCAGCGCACCGGCCGCGTCCGCCGCCGTCAGAGCGGCATATGAGACGCCGGCATTGCCATGACCTAAGTCAGTGGCAAAGTTCGGCATCTGCGCTTGATAGGAATTGCCGATGAAGAAACTGACCGCACCGGCGAGCATCGTCATCGACAGAATGATGCGGTTGCCGCGAATGCTGCGCAGAGTGGCGAATGCGTCGCCCCAGCCCTGCAGCGCCGGAGGCGCACCGGCCGCTTGTCGATAACGTGGTCCGTATGGCGCCCGCCACAGCCACAATAGCATCGGCAGATAGATCAGCGCGTTGGCAAAGATGCCGTGCGCCGGTCCCAGCAGCAGCATCAGTCCGTTGCCGACCGCAGGCCCGAGCAGCATGCCCACATAGCGCGCGGTTGCGGTGAGCCGTACCGCGCTCGGCAGCTGGTCGTGTCTGACGATGTCGTGGATCAACAGTTGCGAGGGCGGGCCCCACAACACGCCGGCGCAGCCGTGGACCGTCAGCAGAATGGCAGCGTGCCACACCTGCAGCGTGTCGGTCGCGATGAGCAGACCCCAGGCGATTGAGACCGACATGAACAGCAGCATGCCCAACTGGATCATGCGTCGCGGATCGATGCGGCTGGCGAGCGCGCCCGAATAGCCGGAAAACAGCAGGAACGGCACCCAGTGCGAGATCACGGCGAAGCCGCCCAGCTCCGGGGAGTGGAACTTCTGGTACATCACCCAGTAGCTGATGACGTGTTCGCAGTTGTCGGCCATCATCGCGGTAGCGTTGCCGACGAAGAACCTGCGGAAGCCGCGTTGTTGAAACGCGGCGAAAGCGACCGGTTTCACGAATCACGTTCGCGTGCAATCGCGCGATGGCCGATGTCACGACGATAGTTCATGCCGTCGTACGAGATGCAGTTGACCAGCCCGTAGGCATTGCGCCGCGCATCGCTGATGCGCCTGCCTAAGCCCACGGCGCACAGCACGCGTCCACCGCTGGTGATGCAGCGGCCATCGACTCGTCGCGTGCCGGCATGGAACAGCTTGCCCGGTTTTCCTGCCGCTGATTCCAGGCCCTGAATCACATCGCCGGTGCGAACCTTGTCGGGATAGCCCGCTGCCGCGAGGACCACGCCCAGGGCGTGACGCGAATCCCATTTGGCCTCGATGGTTTGGAGCCGGCCCTCGACGGCGGCCTCGCACAGCGTAGTCAAATCGCTGCGCAAGCGCGCGAGGATCGGTTGAGTCTCCGGGTCCCCGAGTCTGCAGTTGAATTCGACGACCCTGACAGTGCCGTCCGACCCCACCATCAGTCCGACATACAAAAACCCGGTAAACGGGCTGCCGTCCTCGCGCAGACCGCGGATCGTCGGTCCAATGATTTCGCGCATGACGCGCCGGTGCACCGCGGGGGTGACGACCGGTGCCGGCGAGTAGGCGCCCATGCCGCCGGTATTGGGACCCTCATCGTTGTCGAGCAGGCGTTTGTGATCCTGCGAGCTGGCCAGTGGCAATACGTGCGCGCCATCCGCCATCACGATGAAACTGGCCTCCTCGCCCTGCATGAACTCTTCGATCACGATTTCGGAGCCGGCTTCCCCGAAGCGACCGGCGAACATCTCCTGCACGGCGCTTTCGGCTTCCTGCAGGCTTTGCGCGATGATCACGCCCTTGCCCGATGCCAGGCCGCTGGCCTTGATCACGATCGGCGCCTGTTGACTGCGCAGCCAGCGGGCGTCGTAGTTGGCTCGGGTGAACGTACGATGG